>CBDTYC010000243.1:0-4554 GCA_965364495.1 uncultured Yoonia sp.
AGGTCGATCAAGCTATTGGATCCCAGACGGTTTGCGCCGTGCACCGACGCACAAACCGCTTCGCCTACTGCCATAAGGCCTGGAACAACGGCGTTCGGGTCTTTCTTGGTCGGGTTCAGGACTTCGCCGTAATAATTCGTAGGGATACCGCCCATGTTGTAGTGAACGGTCGGCAATACCGGGATCGCTTCTTTGGTCACATCAACGCCTGCAAAGATACGCGCAGATTCAGAGATACCTGGCAGACGCTCGGCCAAGGCTTCTTTGGGCAGGTGGTTCAGGTTCAGGCTGATGTGATCGCCATTTGCACCCACACCGCGCCCTTCGCGGATTTCCATCGTCATGCAGCGACTGACATAATCGCGCGGGGCTAGGTCTTTGTAGTTCGGGGCGTACCGCTCCATGAACCGCTCACCTTCGGAGTTGGTCAGATAACCCCCTTCGCCGCGCGCGCCCTCGGTGATCAGGCAACCTGCGCCATAGATACCGGTCGGGTGGAATTGGACGAACTCCATGTCCTGCAAAGGAAGACCCTGACGGGCGACCATGCCGCCGCCATCGCCGGTGCAGGTGTGGGCCGAGGTCGCGCTAAAATACGCACGGCCATAGCCGCCCGTCGCCAGCACGACAGTCTTGGCATTGAAGACGTGCATGGTGCCGTCGTCCAGCTTCCAGGCGATGACACCCTGACAGATGCCGTCATCAGACATGATCAGATCAAGGGCAAAGTATTCGATGTAGAATTCAGCCTGCTGCTTTAACGATTGGCCGTAAAGCGTGTGCAGAATTGCGTGGCCGGTACGGTCGGCTGCGGCGCATGTGCGCTGCACGGGCGGGCCTTCGCCGAATTCGGTAGTGTGGCCACCGAAAGGACGCTGATAGATCTTGCCCTCTTCGGTGCGCGAGAACGGCACGCCATAATGCTCTAGCTCGTAAACCGCCTTGGGTGCCTCACGCGCCAGATATTCCATCGCGTCGGTATCACCCAGCCAATCAGAGCCTTTGACCGTGTCATACATGTGCCACTGCCAGCTATCGGGGCCCATGTTGCCAAGGGACGCCGCAATGCCGCCTTGTGCTGCAACAGTATGCGATCGGGTCGGAAAGACCTTTGTGATACATGCGGTCCGCAGACCTTGTTCAGCAAGGCCCAGCGTCGCGCGCAGACCAGCCCCACCAGCGCCCACGACAATTGCGTCATAGGTGTGGGTTTCATATTCATATGCAGCCATAGGTAAGCGCTCCGCGGGAATTAAAGGGCGATGCGGACGATTGCGAATATCGCAAATGCCGCCGCACCGTAGGACAGACAGATCATGCCGATGATCGCCGCTTTGCGGGCCAGACCATGGACGTAATCTTCGATCAATGTTTGTACACCGCCACGAAAGTGGAAGAAGCCGACAAGCATCGTCAAACCTGCAACAACGGCAGGGAATGGGCGCTGATAATAAGCGATGACTTCTTCATATGACGATCCAAGGATTGCGCCAAAGGTAAAGACAAACATCGGAATGAGGAATAACAGCGCCACCGACGAGACCATCATTTGCCAATGATGTTCGGTTCCGGTCTTCGCGGACCCCATGCCAACAGCGCGCTTGCGATCAGTTAGAAATGCCATGTTCCGGACCCCTTATATCACAATGACGGTGAAGATTGTCAGCAGGACTGACAACACCATCATCATTTGCGCAGCCATCTCTGACTTGTCGACATCAAGCATCCGGCCACTGTCCCAGACAAGGTGACGCAAGCCGCCCAGTGTGTGATACCAAAGCCCCAGCACCGACAACGTCATGATCAGGTCGCCGAACCAGCTTGTGATAAATCCGTTCGCAGTCGCAAATGCCTCTGGACCCGATGCGGCAGCAACGAACCACCAGACAATCAGCAACGCCGCCACGATAAGCGCATTGCCCGTGATCCGTACAAGGATCGACGAGATCGACGTCCATTGCGGACGGTAAATCGTCAAATGCGGTGACAGCGGGCGATTGCCCCGGTTCACATCAGCCATAACAGTTCCCTTCGTTGGCATTTTGTCGACTGGCAAGCCGACGCCTTTGATCCTTTGTGCCTCATCCGGCGACAAGAGTCACGCGACGCCGCTACTCAAACATGTGAAAAAGTGACGCGTGGCTGCAGTTTTTTAGGCTTTGTGATCACAGCAAAAAATTATGTGATCACAAAATTTTACTGGTAGCGCTAAACTGGCATCAACGCCCAATAGTCGAGGTCCAGCAGCACCTCTGGCGCGTATTTGCCATCTTCACCGCGCAAGACACCTGCCGCACCTTTGGTGGCGACCAGTCGCAGGCGGATCGCGCCCACACCATGTGCAGCAGTTTCGGCCACATCCAGAACTTCGGACCAAGCCCTTACCGTATCCCCTGCAAAGCAAGGGTTCGCATGCGCGCCGCCGTTCAGTGCCACGATCATCTGTGCATTTGCCAAGCCATTGAACGAAAGTGCGCGGGCGAGTGAAATCACATGACCGCCATAAATCAAGCGTTTGCCATCGGCACGGTTGGTTGCATCGAAATGCACCTTGGCGGTGTTCTGCCACAGGCGCGTGGCCAGCATATGCTCTGCCTCTTCAATAGTAACACCATCAACGTGGTCGATGACTTCGCCCACCGCGTAGTCGCCCAAGCGGTGCGGTTCACCTGCCTGCGTAAAATCGTAGTCGGCGAATGTCAGCCCCTCGGGCACGACGAGATCAGCAGCGGCCACATTTTTCGCCAATTCAGGGATCACCGTCTCAGGCGCATCCCCCTGCCCGCGTTTGCGGACCATTACCCAACGCACATAGCTTAGTACCGCCGCGCCGCGCTGATTGCGGCCTGTTGTGCGGACCCAAACGACACCGGATTTTCCGTTGGAGTTCTGCTTGACCCCGATCACTTCCGACTGCGACGTCAGTGTGTCACCGGGATAAACGGGTTGAAGCCAGCGTCCCTCGGCGTAACCCAAATTTGCGACCGCATTCAGTGACACATCAGGCACCGTCTTGCCGAAAACCGTATGAAACGTCGCCAAATCATCAATCGGTGACGCTGGCAAACCGCTTGCCCGCGCAAATTCGTCAGACGAGTAAAGCGCGCCTCTTGCGGGATAAAGCGCATGATAGAGTGCCCTCTCGCCCCCTGATATCGTGCGCGGCACAGCGTGCGTTATGACATCGCCGACGGCATAGTCTTCGAAAAAGCGGCCTGCGTTGGTCTTGGTCATTGCTGGCCCAACTTCATATCTGCGGAATAGGGTGCGTCGATGTCTTTGGTGACCGCCTGCCCGCAGCGCATCACACCGTTGGCATGGTCGTAGCCATAGGTCGGGCTGCCATAAAGCTCCCAACCTTTGGACAAGGCATCAGAGACCTTGTGACAAAAAGCAGAGGAATCGTCCCCTGTCAGCAAGCGGTAAATCTTCATCTCATCATCCCCAAGGCTTTACGCCCAATGCGTAGTGAATTCCCATCACGACCGTTACAACGACAAGCGTCACGACAATGGCGACAATCTCTTTCTTCTTTGGCGCACGGGCTGGACGATCCCACGGGCCTTCCTTCGCGTTGATCAGTTGGATTTCGACCTGCGCCCAAATCAGCAGACCACCAAACAGGATGAACGAAGGTGTGTCGCCATTCACCAGCAAGTGAGCCAATGCCCAGATCGAAAAACCACTTAGTTGCGGATGGCGAATTTTCGTACCAAGCCAGATCTTGGCCCCTTTGGCCGCACTGGCAGCAAAGAAATAAAACGCCAGAACCATCAACAGATTGTTGATGCCAACCCACATCGGCGTAGGCCCCCAATAAAAGGCGCCTTCAGCCCCGCAATAGCCCAGCACCATCAACACAACGCTCAGAATGATAGCCACAGCGATTGCGGGATAGCCGGCGGCCCCCATCGCCTGGCGGGCGTTCGGAGCCAGCCGTTTGAACAAATGCGCCGCCCACCAAAGGGCGACACCTGCGATGAGTAATGTCATGCTTTCTCCAATGCCGCGATTGCATCTGCTTTCGCCAACGTCGCGCGGGCGGTGACGATATGCAAGTTCTCGACAATGCGGCCATCGACCACGGCAACGCCCTGCCCTTCGGCCTCTGCCGCGTCAAACGCCGCAATCTGGCGGCGGGCCAGATCAATCTCATCGTCCGTAGGACCAAAGGCTGCGTTGGCAATCGCGACCTGCGCAGGGTGGATCAGGGTTTTTCCGTCAAATCCCATGTCGCGCCCTTCGGTGCATTCTGCGCGCAAGCCATCTTCGTCCTTGAAGGCATTATAGACCCCGTCAAGGGCCACAATTCCTGCCGCTTTCGCCGCAAGCAAACACATCTGCAACGATGTCATCAGCGCGGTACGTGTGCGCGAGTTCAGGTCTTTGGCCAGATCGTTCGTGCCAAGCACAAAACCCGCAATCCTTGGATGGGCCGCAATCGCAGCAGCATTCAAGATGCCTTGCGGCGTTTCCATCATCGCCCAGATCGGTAGGTCCGGAACCAGTTTTGCAAGCGCATCAACATCTGCCGGTCCGTTCACCTTGGGCAAA
>CBDTYC010000244.1:0-4552 GCA_965364495.1 uncultured Yoonia sp.
TTTCTTTGGGCAGATTGGAAACTTTGACATGCAATTGCTGCATGGCAGCATTTCTGATGCTGCGGTTGCACGGTGGCGGACTGCACCCTAGCTTGAGGCTAAGGAACGCGCCGGCAGACCGGTGTCGCAACACGCAATTGAAAGGACGAAAGTCATGTCTATTACGACCAACACATTCGCCTCCGCACAAATCGGCGCACGTTTGTCCGCCCGCATCTCTGCCGAATTGGCAGCGCTGAAAGAGGTTCGCGCGCAAAAGGCGGTTTACCATAAAGTCAGGGCACAGCTCAGCCGTATGTCGGACCGCGACCTGGCCGATATCGGCACGAACCGTCTGCTGATCGACGATCTGGCACGCGAAGCAGCGTTTGGTAAAGCGGAACGGTAAATTGAGGTAGGGTGGATCGAGATCTACCTTACAGTCTGGAATGATGGCGCCTCGCAGGGAACTGCGGGGCGTTTTCTATGTTTGATTGAAAGTTTTTCGAGTTTTCAGCAGCAGTACATTAATCTTCGTCTAAGCTGGTTAAGGGGATCGTAGAAATGCGATCCCCTTCGCTCTTCATTTTTGAGAGCAGGAATTGAAGGTGTGGCCGCCTAGCAAAGAAGGGAAAAACACTCTTTCAGCCCAGTATTGCCGGGCAGCGGCCGAGTTTCCCAAGAGGCCGCTTTCGCAACATATCACTCTGAACTGACATCGGTGATCTTGGTGAGTGCCCGCATCGGAACCTCGTTTCGAGGCCTCCAGGTCGGCCGTTGCAATTCTGTTACGCGCTCTATCCATCACATTCTTGACCCCATCCCACACCCCGTCTATACGCGCCCAGTCGGACATCAAAACTCCGACTCACAACTGTAACGCCGTGTTTGGCCGCTCCCGTCGCTGGGGGCCAATTCCGGCAAAAGGAGAAGCGACATGAAACTGAATGAACTTTCCGATAATGCAGGCGCCACCAAAGGCAAAAAACGCGTTGGTCGCGGTGCCGGTTCCGGCATGGGTAAGACCGGTGGCCGCGGTATCAAAGGTCAGAAATCACGTTCCGGCGTAGCCATCAAAGGCTATGAGGGCGGCCAGATGCCACTTTACCAGCGTCTGCCAAAGCGCGGCTTCAACAAGCCGAACCGCAAGGCATATGCTGTGATCAACCTTGGTCTGATCCAGAAATTCATCGACGAAGGCAAGATCGACATCAAGGCAGACATCACAGAGGATGCATTGATCGCCTCCGGTCTGGTCCGTCGCAAGAAGGACGGTATCCGCGTCCTTGCCAAGGGCGATTTCACTGCCAAAGCAAACATCTCGGTTACCGGCGCATCCAAAGGTGCCGTCGAAGCTGTGTCCAAAGCTGGCGGCTCACTGACTGTCACAACACCGGCAGCGGCTGAGTAAGACCTTGTGAGCGGCGCACCCGTCGCTTACATAACTCACAAGTTTTCCCAAACGCCGCTGATCGGGGAACCGCACAGCGGCGTTTTCGCATGAAAAGAGACCCATATGGCTTCTGCAGCAGAGCAAATGGCAGCCAACGTCAGTTGGAGTGCCTTCGGCAAAGCAACTGAACTGCGCCAGCGCATTATGTTCACGATCGGCTTGCTGATCATTTACCGCCTTGGCACGTTTATTCCTGTCCCCGGCATCGATTCGATTGCCTTGCAGCAGTTTATGGATGACGCCCAATCAGGTATCGGCGGTATTTTGTCGATGTTCACCGGTGGTGCGCTGTCTCGCATGGCGATCTTTACGCTGGGTATTATGCCTTACATCTCTGCATCCATCGTGATGCAGTTGTTGGGGTCCATGTGGGAGCCGCTGAAAAACCTCAAGAAAGAGGGCGAAGCAGGCCGCAGGAAACTTAACCAGTACACGCGCTATGGTACTGTCGTGCTGGCCACGGCGCAGGCCTATGGCCTTGCGGTCAGCCTCGAGGCTGGTGGTCTGGCGGCTGAGCCGGGTTTGTTCTTCCAAGCGTCTACCGTGATTACGATTGTCGGCGGCACCATGTTCCTGATGTGGTTGGGCGAGCAGATCACCGAACGTGGTATCGGTAACGGTATCTCTTTGATTATCTTCGTCGGCATTATTGCCGAAATCCCTGCCGCCATGGCGCAGTTCCTGTCGCAAGGCCGCTCTGGTGCGATCAGCCCGCTGGTCGTGATCGGCATCATCATCATGCTGGCCGCAGTGTTGACCTTTGTGGTCTTCATGGAGCGGTCATTGCGCAAGATCCACATTCAGTATCCGCGCCAGCAGCGTGGCATGAAGGTCTACGACGGATCATCCAGCCACCTGCCGATCAAGGTGAACCCAGCGGGCGTTATCCCTGCGATCTTTGCCTCTGCTTTGCTTTTGTTGCCGACAACGATCAGCACGTTCAGTGGTGGCACTTCGGGTCCCGTGATGTCGACCATTCTGGCGTTGTTTGGCCCCGGCCAGCCGCTCTACCTGTTGTTCTTCGGGGGCATGATCGTTTTCTTCACTTATTTTTATACGCGTGAAGTTGCGTTCAAAACCGAAGACGTGGCCGAGAACCTCAAGAACCAGAACGGTTTTGTTCCAGGTATTCGCCCGGGTAAGAAAACCGAAGAATATCTTGATTATGTCGTCACACGTATCTTGGTTCTGGGTTCTGGATACCTCGCATTGGTAGCTTTGCTGCCAGAAATCATCCGCGCAGAGTTGGCCATTCCGTTCTACTTTGGCGGCACATCGATCCTGATTATTGTGTCAGTGGGTATGGACACGATCCAGCAAATTCAGTCACACTTGGTCGCACATCAATACGAAGGCCTGATTGAGAAATCTCAGTTGCGTGGCAAGCGTAGTGCAAAACGTAAGGGGCCTTCACGCCGATGAACATCATTCTATTGGGACCGCCCGGCGCGGGTAAGGGAACACAAGCACGCAAGCTTGTCGACGAACGCAACATGGTCCAGCTTAGCACTGGCGATATGCTGCGCGCCGCGCGGACCAGTGGAACAGAGATGGGCAAACTTGTTGCTGGTGTCATGGATCGCGGCGAATTGGTTACTGACGAGATTGTCATCGGCCTGATCCGCGAACAGCTGGAAAGCGACAATGCTGGCGGGGGTTACATCTTTGATGGTTTCCCGCGGACATTGGCACAGGCTGATGCCTTGGGTCGGTTGCTGGTTGATATGGGCGAGAACCTTGATTGCGTGATTGAAATGCAGGTCGATGATGATGCGCTTGTTGACCGGATCACGGCACGTTCCACATGTGGGGCCTGTGGAGAAGTTTATAACGACAACACCAAGCCGGTCCCTGCCGATGGAAAATGCACCAACTGCGGCGCGTCCGATTTTCAGCGCCGCGCGGACGACAACGAAGAAAGCCTGCGCACCCGCTTGATGGCGTATTACAAGCAGACCAGCCCGCTGGTCGGCTATTACTATGCCAAGGGTGATCTAATGTCTGTTGATGGATTGGCCAGCATGGATGACGTGGCAACCAGCATCGCTTCGGCCTTGCGGCACAAAGAATAATACCTCGATTACGCCGCGGGGCAGGGGGATTTTGCGAAAATCCCCCAAGGCTGCTTGGGCGTCTTGACCCTATGGGAAATGCCCCCTAAACAGCGCCATCCCCTAGGGGAATCAACTTGTGATTATGGGTCGCCCCCAGACATCATGAAACACCTCGATATGACGCAGCCCGGCGCCCTTATAGGTCCGGGCTTCCGTTGTGAAAAAAGGGTCTGGAATGACGGACCCGCAACGAAAAGGAATTGCACACGTGGCACGTATTGCCGGCGTAAACATCCCGACTGCAAAGCGGGTTCCAATCGCCCTCACCTACATCACCGGTATTGGTTCTGCCAAAGCCGAAGAAATCTGCGCAGCGACCAACATTGATCGCGCGCGTCGTGTAAACCAGCTTTCTGATGCAGAAGTGCTGTCGATCCGTGAATACATCGACGCCAACCTGACAGTTGAAGGTGACCTGCGTCGCGAGACACAGATGAACATCAAGCGTCTGATGGACCTTGGTTGCTACCGTGGCCTGCGCCACCGTCGTAACCTGCCGGTTCGTGGTCAGCGTACATCCACAAACGCACGTACACGCAAGGGCCCTGCAAAGGCCATTGCTGGTAAGAAGAAATAAGGGAGGCTTGATCAATGGCACGTGATACAAAACGCACCAAAAAGAAGGTTTCCAAGAACATCGCAGCTGGCGTTGCGCATGTGAACTCTTCTTTCAACAACACGAAAATCCTGATCTCTGACGTGCAGGGCAACGCGATCTCTTGGTCGTCTGCTGGTACGATGGGCTTCAAGGGTTCGCGTAAATCGACACCTTATGCTGCCCAGATGGCTGCAGAGGATGCGGGCAAGAAAGCACAAGATCACGGCGTGAAAACGCTTGAAGTCGAAGTGCAGGGTCCTGGTTCCGGTCGCGAGTCTGCGCTACGCGCTTTGGCTGCTGCTGGTTTCAACATCACATCGATCCGTGACGTGACCCCAATGGCCCACAACGGCTGCCGCCCACCAAAGCGTCGCCGCGTCTAATTACACCCAAACGCCTTGGGGTCGT
>CBDTYC010000245.1:0-4537 GCA_965364495.1 uncultured Yoonia sp.
ATCAATTTCAACACGGCCCTTGATGCGCTTCATGACGCGATTGCAAAGGTCAAAGACACCGCGCACCGGAGGGCCGACACAACATCGCAAGCCACCGCTGATACCGAAAACCTATCGCAGCGCACTGAAAACCAGGCGGCCACTCTTGAAGAAACCGCGGCCGCGCTGGACCAACTTACCACAAGCGTAAAGTCCGCGGCAGAACATGCCAGATCGGTTGATCTTTCTGTAAATAAAGCCCGCACCGAGGCGACAAAGAACGGTGAAATTGTTGCGCAAGCTGTTGCGGCGATGACGGCGATCGCCCAATCATCACAGCAGATTACCCAAGTTATCGGTGTGATCGACGATATCGCGTTTCAAACCAACCTGCTTGCCCTCAACGCGGGCGTCGAAGCCGCACGCGCGGGCGATTCAGGCAGGGGATTTGCGGTCGTTGCTTCAGAGGTACGGGCCTTGGCACAGCGGTCTGCTGACGCCGCAAAAGAGATATCGGCCCTTATCGCGAAAAGTTCACGCCACGTTCAACAGGGAACCCAACTGGTTGGAAATGCAGGCGACGCCCTGTCCGAGATCATAGTTCAGGTCAACGACATCGCAAGCATGACCTCTCAAATCGCAATCAGCGCGGAAGAACAGGCCATCGGGCTTTCGGAAATCAACACTGGCGTAAACCAGTTGGATCAGGTCACACAACAGAATGCCGCGATGGTCCAGCAATCAATGGCACGCGGCGCGGCATTAACAAGAGAAACAGGGAAACTTGGCGTCCTGATCCGGCAATTCCAGATCAACGAATCTTTGGACCATCCTACTGGCGTTCCCGCCGCAACACTTCGCCTTGAGGACGCGATCACTGACACACAGCTTAAATCGCCTGCGAACCCGCAACACACTCAGATATCCGCGTCATCAGGACAGCTGCACGAAAACACATGGCAAGACTTCTAGTTGTGCCAGAGATGACCCCCTTGTTCTGCGACAAACTGATCCCAAACGGCAGGCCATGATCAAGACGGAGCGTTCGAGAACGGCCCCATCAATCAAAAGACGCCCGGATAGCACCTTTGAAATCTTACCCGGCATCTTCTTGTACGGTTCTATCTAGATAGATCGTCACTCCCCCGTGACAGACGGCTTTGCCTGCCGCCTTTTCGACGTGGCGGGCCGGTCTCTTCGAGTGCTGCTGCAAGGGTCATCAGCATCGGATGCGAAGGGTCGGCATGTGGTGCGTAATGCGCCACGACTAGTCTGACTTCGGCAAGGACATCAGTGCCGGCCGGAACACCCAATACCCAATCAAGAAAAATGCTGCGGCACTCCGAAGCGGAAATACCTTCAATCAGGAATGCATCTTTCATCAGCCCTTTGGGGTCAAATGGTGCGCGTGCCGTCATGTCTGCGCCAACTTTCGTGTAATGATTTCGTCGGCTTGGGCGGCATATGTTTCCAGCGCCGCCAAGAGTGCATCTGTATCGGCAAGCCCGGTCTCTCGTAGGATCAAGCGCTTCGCTCCCTCGGCCAATGTTGTCAGGTCCAGCGGCTCTGCAGTTAGGAAACGTGACGCTGTTTGCAGTTTCCACAAAAAGCCCGCCGCGGCGGTCAGCGCCTGCGCATCTGCGGCATCAAGCCAACCGTCAGCGACACCGTCATCTAATTGTGCGGAAAGATCGCGTTCTGATGATCCACAGAGCAACGCAACGGACTGGGCAAACAGTTCGATATCCTGCAACCGGCCCGCCCCGATTTTCGCCTCGCCGCCGGCGATAACGGGCTTTGCCTCTGCGATCCGGCCGCGCATGTCCGCCACGTCGGAAAGAACACTGTCCCCGCTGGATTTCGTGCGCAAAACGGTTTGGCGAAATGCCTCGATTTTTGACGTCAACTCGGGCTGGCCCACGATCGCGCGCGCCCGCGTCAACGCGAGGTGCTCCCATGTCCATGCTTCGTTCTGTTGGTAGTCGGTGAACGCATCAAAAGACGTCGCGACAGGCCCTTGGCGGCCCGAAGGCCGCAGCCGCATGTCCACTTCATAAAGGCGCCCCTCGGCCATGGGTGCTGTCAAGGCGGTCACGAGGGCCTGGGTCAAGCGCGCAAAATAAGGGCGGGCAGCCAAGGGGCGTCTTCCTTCGGATATCTCTACCCCGTCAGCATCGTAGATCATGATCAGATCCAGATCCGACGTTGCGGTCAATCGCCCGACCCCCAGCGACCCCATCGCAATCACAGCCCCGCCCAAGCCGGGCATCGGGCCGTGTTTGCGTGCGAAATCGGCAACGACAACTGGCCACAATGCGCTAACGACGGCCTCTGCCAGATCGGCATATTGCGCACCCGCCTGATCCGCTGTGATCAGGCCGCGCAGATAATGCACACCGATCCTGAAATGCCACTCTTTGGTCCACCTACGCGCTGTCAAAAGCTGGGACTCGTAGTCGTCATTCGCTTCAAGCTGCGCGGAAAGTGCGCCTTGCAGCCCATCAACCTGCGGCCAATCATCAAAGAACGCGCCCCCCAGGACGGCATCCAGAACGCCGGAATTCCGAGACAAGTACTGGGCCAATGCAGGGGCTGTTGCGCAGATATCCACAATAAGTTTGGTCAACTGCGGGTTTGCTTCAAACAGCGAAAAAAGCTGAACGCCTGCAGGCAATCCGGCCAGAAACCCGTCGAACTGCGCGAGCGCCTCGTCCGGTTTTGCAGCTTCCTGCAACTGACAGAGCATATCCGGCTTGAGCCTTGAAAAGATTTCAGTCGCACGCGCCGACCGCAATGCCGGATAGCTATGCCAGCGGGCTGTGACCTCGGCGCCCCAATCAGGTTCGGGCTTGTCCGGTTGGTTATCCGGCGCAAAAAACCCTTCAGTCAGCACATGTACCGCTTCGCAACGCGCGGTCAATTCTTCGCGCAACGCATCGCTCTCTTGCCCCATGAAGGCCGCCAACCGCGCAAACCCCTCAGAATCCTGTGGTAACGTCTGGGTCTGCGCGTCATTGATCATTTGCAGCCTGTGTTCAACTTCGCGCAAATAGCTGTAGTGGTCATAAAGTTGCTTTGCGGTTTCGCGAGGAAGCCAGTCGGCCTGTGTGAGGCTTTCCAGTCCTGTCCGCGTGTCCCGCGCCCGCAGGCTGTCGTCCCGTCCGCCCGCAATCAATTGGCGGGTCTGGGTGAAAAACTCGATCTCGCGAATGCCACCGCGCCCCAATTTGATGTTGTGCCCTTCCAGAACCAGCGGCCCGTGAAGTCCTTTGTGATCGCGTATCTTGAGGCGCATGTCATGCGCGTCCTGAATTGCCGCAAAGTCGAGGTGCTTGCGCCAAACAAAAGGCTTGAGCGTCGCAAGGAAACGGTTGCCTGCCACTTGGTCGCCTGCGCAAACGCGTGCCTTGATATAGGCGGCACGTTCCCACGTGCGGCCAACGCTTTCATAGTAACGCTCGGCTGCTTCCATCGACAAGCAAACGGGAGTCACAGAGGCATCGGGGCGCAAGCGCAAATCTGTGCGGAAAACGTAGCCGCCGTCGCGGATGTCAGACAAAATTGCAGCCATCTTGCGTGTCACCCTGATAAAGGCTGCGCGGACATCGTGATAGTCGTCAGGGTCAAAACGGGTTTCGTCGAACAAACAGATCAGGTCGATATCGGATGAGTAATTCAACTCTCCTGCACCCATCTTGCCCATTGCCAAAACGACCATCCCGCCCGCATTTTCTGGCTGATCCGACGCAGGTAGCTTGCCGCGACTGACCTCTGACGCCACCAATGCGACGATCGTGGCCTGCACTGCGGCGTCCGCAAAATCGGTCAGGACCTGGGTGACAGTTTCCAGCGGCCATACGCCACCCAGATCGGCCAAACCGACCAGCAGCGCGATGCGTTTTTTGCAGCGGCGCAATGAAACGGGCAATGCATCAAGCGGGATGTGCGGGATTTCGGCCAGCAGAGCCGCAACCGCTTTTTCAGGATCATCCAAGGCCGTCTTGATCCAAGCACCCTCTTGGTGCAGCAGTTCCGCAAGATACGGACTACACCCCGCAACGCCAGCAATCAGGTCGCTAACCGGTTGCGGGAAATCAGCGAATGCTGCGGCGATGTCATGCCCTTTTGCGAGGTCATATGCACGGGGTGAACGGGTGATGCGGGATACGAAATTCATAACGTCACAGTATGCTTGTCACCGCGCTGGTCAATGCAGATGGGTACGTTAAGGTCTGCCAAAAAGGACATAAAGACTATGAGCAAAAGCCTGAAACGCGTGATGCGCGCGTTGTTAGATGCAAAGCTTCTGATCACACCGCTGGAATTGGGACCTGAAACCCGCACAGCGCAACAAGCGGCAGATGCGGCAGGCTGCGCGTTGGATCAGATTGCCAAATCCGTGATCTTTGCCGGTCAAACCAGCGGTCAGGCAATCCTGTTCATCACTGCTGGCGGGAATAAGGTCTTTCCCGCGAAGGCCAGCTCTCTCGCCGTTGAACCTCTGGGCAAGGCTGACGCGACACTGGGAGAGATCCACGAGGCCCTCGAGCTCACCTAC
>CBDTYC010000246.1:0-4525 GCA_965364495.1 uncultured Yoonia sp.
GACATCGCGCCGGTCGGCGGCGCGATCGACATTTCGTTGTCATTCAGAATGACGATCAACCGCTTACCCAAGTGGCCAGCGTTATTCATTGCCTCATAAGCCATGCCCGCCGACATCGCGCCATCACCGATAATCGCAATCGCGTCGCCGCCTTCGCCCCCGAGATCACGAGCCACCGCAAAGCCCAGCGCCGCAGAGATCGACGTGCTGGAATGCGCCGCCCCAAAAGGATCATAGGGGCTTTCGGAACGTTTCGTGAAACCGCTTAAACCACCTTCGGTCCGCAATGTGCGAATGCGGTCGCGGCGACCGGTCAGAATCTTGTGCGGATAGCACTGGTGGGACACGTCCCAGATGATCTTGTCCTTGGGGGCATCGAACACTGCATGCAGCGCCACGGTCATTTCCACGACACCCAGACCGGCACCCAAATGACCACCGGTCTGCGATACGGCCGAGATCGTCTCGGCGCGTACATCATTGGCAAGCTGGCGCAGTTCGGCGTCAGACATGCCCTTCATGTCAGCGGGCGTTTTGACGCGATCCAGGATCGGGGTGTTGGGTTGGTCTGCCATAGGCGGCCCTTCTTAATGCGTCCGCGCAATCACGAAACGTGCGGCTTCTTTTAACGTCTCAGCGTCATCACCGTAGGGGGATAGCGCATCACAGGCCTCTTGTACCAGATCAGCTGCGCGACTTTTCGCCCCATCAAGCCCCAACAGGGACACAAATGTCGCCTTGCCAGCCGCCTGATCTTTGCCAACGGCCTTGCCGACGACGGCGGCATCGCCCGTGACGTCCAGAACATCGTCGGCAATCTGAAACGCGAGACCCAATGCACTGCCGTAGATCGACAGCGGTTCCCGTTCTTCTTCGGCCATGCGAGGACCGACAAGAGCCGACCATGAAATCAACGCGCCCGTCTTGCCGGCCTGCAGCGCCATAACCTGATCAAGGTCCAACGGTGTCTTTGCTGTTTCAGCCGCAATGTCGGCGGCCTGTCCACCAACCATCCCGCGAACCCCAGAGGCATTCGCCAGTGACATCAAAAGGTTCAACTTTGCACGCGGTGGACACTCGGCCTGCACCAGCAGTTCAAACGCAAGCGCCTGCAATCCGTCTCCGGCCAGAACGGCGGTCGCTTCGTCCCACTTGCGATGCACAGTTGGCTGCCCGCGGCGCAAGGCATCATTATCCATGCAAGGCATATCATCATGTACCAGTGAATAAGCATGCAGACATTCGATCGCAGCCGCCGCACCGGCAGCGGCAACCGGATTGATCTGATGTAGTCGCGCCGTTTCCAGAACAAGAAATGCGCGCAATGCCTTTCCGCCCGTGACCGCATAAAGCATCGCGTCGGGCACCGGACCTTCAAGGCCGGACAGTGCAAAACCGATACGGGCCTCTGCCACTTTTGCGGCATGGGCCAGTGCATCGTTCAGAGGTCGGCGCTTGAGTGCCGCAAGACGAAAAGACGCCGTATCAACCATCGAGAGGGGCCGTTCCGCTTGGGACACCACCCTCGCCCAACGTGATCTTGGCGACTTTTTCTTCAGCTTCTTTCAATTTAGCCTCGCAGCGGGCTTTCAACGCAGCACCGCGCTCGTAAAGCGCGATGCTTTCGTCCAATGCCACGTCACCGCGCTCCAACTGACCCACGACTGTTTCCAGTTCCTTGATTGCGTCTTCAAAGCTCATTTCTTTTACGTCGCTCATCGGCCTCGCTCCTCTAATACTTTGACATGGGCGGCGGCGGACGCGCCCAGCGCCTCAAGGTCATAGCCACCTTCAAGGCTTGATACCAGTCGCCCGTGACAGTGACGATCGGCTAAATCGCACAACTTTTCAGTGATCCAAGCGAAATCCCCGGTCTGCAAATTCATGCCCGCCAAAGGATCGGACTGGTGGGCGTCGAACCCTGCCGAGACTATGATCAACTGCGGGGCAAAACTATCTATGCGCGGCAGTACCACCCGCTCTACCACGTCGCGGAACGCCTTTGATCCGGTGCCTTCTGGCAAGGGGACGTTCAACACATTATCGACGCCGACTTCGTGGGCGGCACCGGTCCCTGGGTAAAGCGGCGACTGATGGGTCGAGCAAAACAGGATACGCGGATCATCTTCGACCAAATCCTGTGTGCCATTGCCGTGATGCACGTCAAAATCAACAATCGCGACACGTTCCAGACCGTGATGATCCAGCGCGTGTTTGGCCCCGACAACCACATTGCCAAAAAAGCAAAAGCCCATGGCGGTCTGGCGTTCAGCATGATGCCCGGGCGGGCGCACCGCAGCAAAGGCATTTGCAGCCTCGCCGCCCAACACCATATCTACGGCCCTTACAACGCCACCGGCGGCACGATACGCAGCTTTCAATGTTCCGACGGACATGTGCGTATCCGCATCCAGCGAACGCCAACCTTCGGCAGGGGCCGCTGCACGGATCGCATCGATATGCGCTTTGGGATGGGCGCGCAGCAGATCATCCTCTGCAGCAAGCGGGGCTTTGACCCGCATCAGATCCAACCCTTCAAGGGCACCAAGCACGGCATCAAGCCGCGCAACCTGCTCTGGGTGGCCCGGTGGGGTCACGTGATCAAAGCAGTCCTCATGTGTTATCAATGCTGTTGTCATAGCGCCAATGAACCTGTTTCGGTCTGACTTCACAACCTTCTTGCCGTCAAAAACAGCCCTGCCAAAGACATAAAAGTCGACGCGTCCTGCCTATTCGGGCGCGAGCATATATCCAGCGCCGCGAACGGTCTGCAAATAACGCGGCTGCTTGGGGTCTTCCTCGATCTTGCGGCGCAGGCGCGTGATCTGAACGTCAACCGCACGCTCTTGGGTTTGACCGCCCGAGCGGCTCAATTCCTCTACCAGACGCAGGCGCGTCACCGCCTCACCCGGGCAACCTGCGAAAATGCGCATCAATTGGCTTTCGGTCGAGGTCAGTCGCACCAGTTCTTCGCCGCGCCACATCTCGCCACGTTCAATGTCATAGCGGACAGGGCCCATATTCAGAACTTTGGGCAGCACAATCGCGGGCTCTGCTGCGGGCACGCGACGCAGAATGGCGTTGATACGCAGCAAGAGCTCTTTGGGTTCGAACGGCTTTGCCAAGTAGTCATCTGCGCCAGCCTCAAGCCCTGTGATCCGGTCATCGGTGCCACCTTTGGCGGTCAGCAACATAATCGGCGTGGTGATCGTCTTGCGCAGATCGCGACACAGCGACATGCCGTCCTCACCGGGCATCATGACATCCAGCACGATCAGATCAAACTCCAGCCCGCCCAGAATGCGCCGCGCGTGGGCGGCATCACGGGCGGTACTGACCAGAAAGCCGGATCGCATCAGGAATTTTTGCAGTAGACCGCGAATTCGTTCGTCATCGTCGACAATCAGCAGGTGCGCATCATCAGCTTTCATTCGGGTCTATCCTTCATCGCCTCATAATGATGGCGGGTTTCTTCATCCATCATCGCCTCGAGCACCTGCCGAAAGCCAGCAACTGCAGCGGGGCCAGCAGCACGATACGCAGCACGCATCCTGTCACGCTGGGCGTCTGAAAGCTCTCTTTCAAGCGCCGCGCCAGCGGGTGTCAGATGCAAATGCCGCTCGCGCTTGTCGCGCTGGCCCACAGTGCTGGCTACCAAACCGTCTTCGATCAATGTGCGCAACACACGATTAAGCGATTGTTTTGTAACACCAAGGATAGACAACAGGTTGTTCACAGTCGTGCCGGGGCTGCGGTGTATAAAGTGGATCGCGCGGTGATGGGCGCGGCCATAGGACTTGTCTGCAAGAATGCGGTCGGGGTCAGCCGTAAATCCGCGGTAAGCGAAAAACATCGCCTCGATCCCTTTGCGCAACTGTTCATCCGTCAGGAACAGAAGGCTCTGCCCCGTTTGCGGTTGCAACCCGTCACTCATCTGTCGTCCTCCCTCGCGTAACTGCACAATACGTCAGCTTTGTTGACATTCCAAGAATCAACTATTACCAAACCGTAGAAACTGCGCAACATTATGTCCGAAACGGACCTATACGCGTAACTAATGCAAAATGTGAACGGAGGATGACATGGCTGGCGCATACGACGATAGAGACGGAAAAATCTGGATGGACGGCCAATTGGTCGAGTGGCGCGATGCAAACGTCCATATCCTCACCCATGCCATGCACTATGCTTCGTCCGTGTTCGAGGGAGAGCGGTGCTACAGTGGCAAGATCTTCAAATCCCGCGAGCACTCAGCGCGTTTGATCCGTTCGGGCAAGTTGATTGATTTCGATATCCCCTACACCGTCGATGAAATCGAAGCGGCCAAAGAGGCCGCACTCAAGGCGAACGGCCTGACAGACGCATATGTCCGCGCGGTTGCGTGGCGCGGTGCGGGTCAAGATATGGGCGTCGCATCCGCACGCAACCCTGTCCACATGGCTGTCGCTGTTTGGGAATGGGGTAACTATTATGGTGATGCAAAGATGAAGGGGGCCAAGCTCGACATCGCGAAATGGAAACGCCC
>CBDTYC010000247.1:0-4503 GCA_965364495.1 uncultured Yoonia sp.
GGTCGGAGACCGCGGCCACCCGCTGTCCATCCGGATGCGAAACGGCACCATCATTTTCTGGGCAAATCCACCGCGGGCGAATGTCGCACTTCCCACGACATTTACCTCAACAGCATCCGGAAAACCGGCTGTATACCGCGCACCACGGGCATCTGTAGACAGCTTGACACGCCAACCTTTTGCCAACATCGCCTCGGCGAGGGCTTGGGCAGGAAACATATGCCCCCCCGTACCGCCTGCGGCGATAATCAAAAGAGGTGCGGTCATCTGTTCGCCCTGCGCAACAAAATGTCACCCATCGCACCTTGCGGACGGTTACGGGTGAACGCCAAAAGCATACCAACAGCAATGCCGCCCGCGATCAGTGATGATCCACCGTAAGACACAAACGGCAACGTCATGCCCTTTGCCGGCAACAATCGCACAGCCACACCCATGTTGATCATGGCTTGCACACCAAAAATGCAAACCAACCCTGTCCCCGCGAGGCGGATGAAAACATCACGCTCTTTCATCAGCCGCAGTAAAGAGCGGACGACAATCACGGTATAAAGCGCGATAATTACCAGCACGCAAATCAGCCCGTATTCCTCTGCGGCAACAGCAATGATGAAATCGGTGTGGGCATCTGGCAGCGACCATTTCACTTGGCCCTCACCAACACCAACCCCAAAGAAACCGCCCTCGCGGATGGCGTTGGTCGCATAGCCAAGCTGCGTGGTCGGATCTAGATCGGGGGACAGGAACCCGTCAATACGGCGGGCAAAATGCTCGGAATTGGCGTAGGCGAATGAACCGCCCAGAACGACCAGACCCGCCAGAATGATCAGCAGCGTCATCGGCGCACCCGCAACGAAATACATCACACCCCATGCAAACAGGATCAATGCAGCCTGTCCAAAGTCCGGCTGCATCGCCAGCATCAAGACAATCATCACTGTCAAAACGAACGAATAGGCTTTGCCCGGCGGTCCACCCAATTGCTGGGAGGCAGCGAGCAACCACGCGGTCATAACCACAAAACCGGGCTTCAAGAACTCGGCAGGCTGCACGGACGCGAAACCAAGTGAATACCAGCGGGTCGCACCCTTGCCAAAATCGGTCCCGAAGACGGGCAAAAAGGCCAACGCAACAAATGCGCCCAAAAAGCCAAGCACGGCCAAACGGCGCACCAATGTCGGCGACATCATCGACACAGCAAACATCACGACCATCGCCATGCCGCCAAAGATTGCCTGACGGGTTACATAGTGAAAAGGCTCCAGCCCGTTTTTCGCGGCAAGCGGCGGCGAGGACGCAAGCCCTAGCAGCAAACCGATCGCAAACAGGATCAGGATGCAGGACATCGTCCATTTATCAATTGTCCGCCACCACCGTGGAAGAACCGGATCACCGGATTGAACCGGGATCGTCCCATAGACCATTTCCGTCATGGATCACCGCCATACTGCCTCTGCCGCCCGTTTTCCGGGTCTGCGGACACCATAGCGGCCAATCGCCCGTGATTCTACATAAAACACACGGCCAGACTTCTTATTCCCTGATAAACTTCCGCCGGAGGCATCTTTCAAAAGCACGGCACTTGCGGCATATGCGGCAGAATGAAGTTTGAAACCCTGATCATCGGCGCCGGAGCCGCCGGCATGATGTGCGCGGCGCATGCGGGGCCGGACGTGCTGGTCATCGACCACGCAAAAGCGCCAGGGGAAAAGATCCGGATTTCCGGCGGCGGGCGCTGCAACTTTACCAATATGCACACAAGTCCGCAGAATTTCATCAGTGAAAACAAACATTTCGCTAAATCTGCGCTCAAGCGGTATACCCAGTGGGATTTCCTTGGACTGGTGGAAAGCTACGGCATCGCGTGGCACGAAAAAACGCTCGGGCAGCTGTTTTGTGATGTCTCGGCCAAAGACATCATCGCTATGCTGCGGGCAGAAATGGACAATGCAAAAGCCCAGCTTTGGCTGCAAACAAACGTCGAGAGCATCAGTCACGACAACGGGCGTTTCGCCGTGCATGTAAATAAAGACGGGCGCACCACAGTGCTTGATGTGAAAAACCTCGTTGTCGCCTGTGGTGGTAAATCGATCCCCAAAATGGGCGCAACAGGACTGGGTTACCAGATTGCAGCGCAGTTTGGCCTGCCCGTAATCACACCGCGTCCGGGTTTGGTCCCACTGACTTTCTCGGATGACAAGTTCAAGCCGCTCGCCGGTGTGGCCGCGCCCGCACGTGTCAGCGCCGAGCACGCCAGTTTTGACGAAGCCCTTCTGTTCACCCACCGCGGTCTGTCCGGCCCTGCGGTCTTGCAGGTGTCGTCCTACTGGCACGAGGGCGAAGGGATTGTGGTGAACCTTGACCCGAACGGGACGCTCTTGCCTGCCTTGCAGGCACAGCGCCAGACCGATGGGCGCAAAGCACTGACCACGGTTCTTGGGCAATATATTCCTGCACGTTTGGTGGATTATCTGCGCGACGAACTGGGGCTTTCTGGAAATCTTGCGGACCAAAGCGATGCCGCGCTTACTACGCTCTGCACAAAGCTGGCAGGCTGGGACCTACGCCCCGCCGGATCAGAAGGATACCGCACAGCCGAGGTCACGTTGGGTGGCGTCGACACAGATGCGTTGTCATCGAAAACAATGGAGGCCAAAAACGTGCCGGGATTGTTTTTTATCGGCGAATGTGTCGATGTGACCGGCTGGTTGGGTGGGTATAACTTCCAATGGGCGTGGTCGTCGGGATGGGCTGCAGGTCAGGCGATTGCAGCAAGTTACGCTGTATCTTGATCCAGCTTACGCGATTGCATCTTTCACACGCGCAATGAAATCGTCGCCGCGTTTCTCAAAGCTGTCGTATTGATCAAACGATGCGGCCGCCGGTGCAAGCAGGATCACGTCGCCTTCTTGCGCATCCGCGATTGCATGCGCGACCGCCGTCTGCATTGTACCGCAAACCTCTGCCTCTGCACCTGTCAGTTGGCGCGCAAAACCTTCGGCTTCCCGTCCGATCACATAGGCCTTGATGACATTGTCCAAATGCGGCAGCAATCCATCCAGCCCGCCCTCTTTCTGCAGCCCACCGCAAATCCAGCGGATTTTGGCGAATGCCTGCAATGCCTTCGCTGCGCTATCAACGTTTGTGGCTTTGCTGTCATTCACGAAGGTCACGCCTGCATGGGTAGCAATAAGCTGACTGCGGTGAGGCAGACCGCCAAAGCTGCGCATCGCGGCCTCTATCCCTTTGGGGCCCAACCCCAGGGTCCGACACGCGGCATAGGCAGCGCACGCATTCTGATGATTATGTGCGCCTGGTAATCCAGAGATATCACGCAAGTCGATTGATCCAACCTGGCGGCCCTTGCGAAACTCCGACAAGAAGCCCTTGCGCGCAAACACGCTCCAACCCTGACCGCCCAGTTTTTGGCCCGACGAGACACGGATCACACGATCATCGCCCGCGCCTTCGATCAGTTGGTTGGCGATATAGCGGCCTTCCACTTCGTCCACGCCAATGACCGCGCGATCAGGGCCGCCTTCTGCGAACAAACGCCGTTTTGCCGCGAAATATCCGCCAAGACCGGCATGTCGGTCCAGATGATCAGGGCTGAGGTTTGTCCAGACAGCAACGTCCGGTGTCAAGCTGCGCGCAAGGTCGGTCTGGTAGGACGAAAGTTCCAGCACGACAACTTCGCCATCATGGGCCGGATCGATATCCAACACGCCACGCCCGATATTGCCCGCCAACTGCGCAGGGCGGCCATTTTCGATCAGGATATGATGGATTAGCGCAGCCGTGGTCGATTTGCCGTTCGATCCGGTCACTGCAATCACGCGGGGGGTACTGTCAAAGCCCTCCCAATCACTGGTCGCGAACGACCGAAAGAACAATCCGATATCGTTATCGACAGGAACATCTGCTGCCCACGCCGCCGCTATCACAGGGTTCGGTGCAGGGTATAAATGCGGAATGCCGGGGCTGACAATTAAAGCCGCTACATCATCAAATGCGCCTGCCCTTGTCAGATCACGCACCTCGAGACCCTGTGCTTCGGCGGCGTCTCGAGCAACGGCGCTGTCATCCCAGACCAACGGCTGGGCATCGCCAGCCACAAGTGCAGCAGCCGTCGCCCGCCCCGAACGCCCAAGCCCGAGTACCGCGACCTTTTGGCCGGCATATCCTTGAACGGGTATCATTCTGCGCCCCTTGGCCTACCTGACTTTCAACGTCGCGAGGCCGATCATCGCCAAGATCAGCGAGATGATCCAGAAACGAATAACAATCTGCGGCTCGGCCCAGCCCTTCTTTTCATAGTGGTGGTGAATTGGCGCCATCAGAAAAACCCGTCTGCCGGTCCTTTTGAAGTAAAGCACCTGAATTATGACGCTCATCGCCTCGCCCACCCACCGGCCGCCGATAATGCCCAAAACGATCTCGTGCTTGGTCGCCACCGCAATCGCTCCAAGTGCGCCGCCAAGTGCCAGAGACCCGGTATCCCCC
>CBDTYC010000248.1:0-4467 GCA_965364495.1 uncultured Yoonia sp.
ATCTCCATGGTTTCCTTGGACATGGTCGGCCAAAGCTTTTCAAAGCCCTTGGGCGAAAAGCCATCAGTATCGATATTCATCGATTTGGCCCACTCCTGACCCATCTTCATCATCGCTTCAAAGGGGTTATGATCTGTCATCTGTACGGCGCATCCAGTTCAAGGTTGCGCGCGATCTCCGCTTCCCAGCGGTCACCGTTTTCAAGCAACTTTTCCTTATCGTAGTACAGTTCTTCGCGGGTTTCGGTGCTGAATTCGAAATTCGGGCCTTCAACGATTGCGTCGACTGGACAGGCCTCTTGGCAGAATCCGCAGTAAATGCACTTTGTCATGTCAATGTCATAGCGCGTCGTGCGTCGGCTGCCGTCATCACGTGGTTCTGCGTCGATTGTGATCGCCTGTGCAGGACAAACTGCTTCGCAAAGCTTGCAAGCAATGCAGCGTTCTTCGCCATTTGCATAACGGCGCAACGCGTGTTCACCACGAAAACGTGGGCTAAGAGGCCCCTTTTCATGCGGATAGTTCAGCGTGGCCTTAGGTGCCAGGAAATACTTCATGCCCAATTTGAAGCCTTGCCAGAAATCCTGCAGCAGGAAGTATTTGGCCGCGCGATTGTAATCGATCTGCGTCATTGATTAAGCTCCTACTGCCCAGCGAGCCCAAAAGCCGCCAAGAACTTCGTATTTCGCAAGGAATGATACCAGCACAACCCAAGCCAGCGACATAGGCAGGAAGACTTTCCAGCCAATCCGCATCAATTGGTCGTAGCGGTAGCGCGGCGTGATCGCCTTAACCATGGCAAACATGAAGAACACCAGCGCCATTTTAAGAACCATCCACAAGATGCCATCTGGCAGACCCGGGATCGGGGACAACCAACCGCCAAAGAACAACAGCGAGATCAGCGCACACATCAGCACGACCGCCATCAATTCGCCGATCATGAACAGCAGGAACGGTGTGGATGAATATTCAACCTGATAACCGGCGACCAGTTCTGATTCAGCTTCTGGCAGGTCAAACGGTGGGCGATTCGTTTCGGCCAAAGCACTGATAAAGAACAAGAACAGCATCGGGAAATGCGCAACCCAGAACCAGTTGAACAGACCTGCACTGCCGTCTTGTGCGGCAACAATTGCGCCAAAATTCATAGAGCCCGCAGAAATGATCACACCGATGATGATCAAACCGATCGACACTTCATAAGAAATCATCTGCGCGGCGGACCGCAATGATCCCAAGAACGGATACTTCGAGTTGGACGCCCAACCGCCCATGATGACGCCGTAAACCTCGAGCGAGCCAATCGCGAGAATGTACAGGATTGCCACGTTGATATCGGCCAATACCCAACCATCATTGAACGGAATGACCGCCCAAGCGATGACGGAGAGGACAAATGCAATCAACGGCGCAAGGAAAAACACTACCTTGTCCGCACCGGCAGGCACAACGATCTCTTTGACGATGTACTTCAGAAAGTCCGCAAAGGATTGCAGAAGACCGAACGGACCCACAATATTTGGGCCGCGCCGCATCTGGACCGCGGCCCAGACTTTGCGGTCGGCATACATCAGGAACGCCAGCGCCAGCAAAAGCGGGATGAGAACCAAAAGACATTGACCAAGGATCAATAGGACAATGCCAAGGTTGGTGTTGGTAAAGAATTCAACCATTCTTGTCGTCCTTATTCCGCAGCCATTGGTGCAGCTTTGCGTGCTTTCGCATTCGCGCTTAGTTCGGCCATCAGGCTGGAAGCACGTGCAATCGGGTTTGTGAGATAGAAATCGGTGATCGCATTCACGAAATCAGCCTTGCCAGGTTTCTTCACTGCAATCGGTTCCCATGCGTTTTCGGCGACTTCGTCGATACGACCAAGGTGCGGATGCGCCTTGACGATCGCCTGACGTAGCTGGGCCATGCTGTCAAACGGCAATGTCGCGTCCAGTTCGGCAGACAGCGCACGCAAGATTGCCCAGTTTTCTTTTGCCTCACCCGGAGGGAAGCTGGCCCGCAGTGCCAATTGCGGACGCCCTTCGGTGTTCACAAACAAACCATTCTCTTCGGTGTAGGCGGCACCCGGCAAAATGATATCGGCACGATGCGCACCACGGTCACCATGGCTACCTTGGTAGATCACGAATGCACCGGGCTTTACGTCAACTTCGTCAGCACCAAGGTTATAAACAACTTCGGCACCGTCGAGCGCAACATCCAGACCACCTTCGGTGACAGCACCCACATCCATAGCACCCACACGGCTGGCGGCTGTGTGTAGCACGAGGAACTTGGAATTTGTTTTCGTTGCCAACGCCATCGCCTGCGACAACACGGCCTCACCGTCCGCTTCGCGCACAGCACCCATGCCGATCACGACAAGGCTATCCATATCTTTGACAGCACCCATATCTTTGGCAGCCGTATCAACCAGCGCCTGACGGTCGGTGCCAACGGCGACCACATCAAAGGTCAGATCGACCTGTTCGCCAATCATGCCAACAGTTGCGCCACGCGACCAAGCACGGCGCAGGCGGGAATTAAGAACGGGCGCCTCTGTGCGAGGGTTCGTTCCGATCAGTTGGATCATCTGCGCAGTATCGATGTCTTCAATCGCCGCAGTGCCAACATAGGCGGAACGGTTGCCGATCGGCAGTTTCGCCCCATCGGTCCGGCATTCCACGGAACCGCCCTGCCCTTCGATGAATTGCTTAAGCGCAAAAGCGGCTTCTACTGGAACCAGATCACCGACCAGCCCCGCAACCTTCTTGCCTTTCATGGCAGCGGCAGCAGCAGAAAGCGCCTCTGGCCAGCTTGCTTTGCGCAGCTTGCCGTTTTCGCGGATGTAAGGTGTATCAAGGCGCTGCTTGCGCAGACCATCCCAAACAAAACGGGTTTTGTCGGAAATCCATTCTTCGTTCACGCCATCGTGGTTGCGCGGCAGGAACCGCATAACTTCGCGGCCTTTGGTATCCACGCGGATGTTCGAGCCAAGCGCATCCATTACGTCGATAGATTCGGTCTTGGTCAATTCCCACGGACGGGCCGTAAAGGCGTACGGCTTTGAGACCAGCGCACCAACGGGGCACAAATCAATGATGTTGCCCTGCATATTCGAATCAAGCGTTTCACCCAGATAGCTGGTGATTTCCGCATCCTCGCCGCGACCTGTCTGGCCCATCTGGTGAATGCCAGCGACCTCGGTCGTAAAGCGCACACAGCGGGTGCAGGAAATGCAACGTGTCATATGCGTTTCGACCAATGGACCTAGATCAAGATCTTCGGTCGCACGCTTTGGCTCGCGGAAACGGCTGAAATCGACGCCATAGGCCATTGCCTGATCCTGTAGATCGCATTCGCCACCTTGGTCACAGATCGGACAATCCAGCGGGTGATTGATCAGAAGGAACTCCATCACGCCTTCGCGGGCCTTTTTGACCATCGGCGAATTGGTTTTCACGACAGGGGCTTGGCCTTCGGGACCGGGGCGCAAATCACGGACCTGCATCGCACAAGACGCCGCAGGCTTGGGCGGGCCGCCCACAACCTCGACAAGGCACATCCGGCAGTTACCGGCGATAGACAGACGTTCATGATAGCAAAAACGCGGGATTTCGACCCCAGCTTCTTCGCAGGCCTGTATCAGGGTCATCGCCCCATCAACTTCGACCTCTTTTCCGTCAATGACGACTTTGCGCAGATTAGACATGGCGTGCCTTATATGTTCCCTCTCGCGTCCATCGCCGCAAAGGTTAAGACGCGTTGGGTCGGGTTCTAACGCGACCCGCCCTGCAACGCCAGTCAGATATGGAAAAAATCCAGCAATTTTCGCCCCATTGGGGGAAGATTATCGCAAGAGCCAACCCACACGGGTGTTTGCGGCAATTTGCGCACGGCCGACAGCGCAATAGGTAGCCTCTTCACCCTCGACGACGCCCAAGGCGGTCAATCGCGCACGTGCGATACCCTCAAGCCGTTTCTTTTCAGCGCGATCATTGACATAATCTTCAATTTCCGTGTCCGAATAACCCAATCCAGAGGCATGGCTTTTCAATGACTGCAGAAAGCCGATCCCCCGAAAAATTCGCGCGCGCAGATCATCGCACTTCTCGGACAGCTCATACGCCATCCCGACCTCAATGATTCCGTCGCGCACATGCGCCACATCCTTGAGTGCGGTTTGTTGCGCAAACGCGGGGACCGCCCCGATGGTGCAGGCAAATGCGATGGCAGCGACCATAGCAGGCGTTTTCATGTGCAGTCTCCTTTGTGCCGCACCGTTGCGGCAAACCGATGACGTTCACATCGTCCGTACGTGCAAGATATTCAATATCAACGCGATGACATCATCGTGTCGGCGCAGGACTGCCCAACGCCAAAGCCTTTAATTGCAGGGCGCCAACGGTCCATTCGGTCAGCCCGTGATTTTGGAGCGCGCGCCATCGCGCCATCGCCTCTGTGACGGTTGGCC
>CBDTYC010000249.1:0-4459 GCA_965364495.1 uncultured Yoonia sp.
TCGGCTGGTCTGCCAAAGCCGCACTGATTGCCGCATCGTTTGTGCCATCAACTGGCAAGAGCGCCGAAAACGGAAGCGTCACAGGGATGCAGATCTCTTCACAGACGCCAATCGTTATCTCGCCTTGTATCGCAATATCTTGCGGGCTTGATCCAAGGTCGACCGTTAGCGGCACGATGACACTGTCGTAATAACCGATAGACCGCGCACCGTCTTCGCCGACCACGTCGGGGGTTGGCCAGTGGGGGGTGATACTTTGGATCGTGTCGCTGCCCGAAAAGGTAAACTCTGGCGGAATGCCTGCATCACCGGGCGCGCGCCAATAGGTGATCCAACCGGGTGCCAGCGTAATCTTAATAGCGGCCGTATGCGTGCCGGCCTCACTGCGCCAGCCGGGCATAAGGTCAACTTGGGCGAGGTCCTCAAACGACTGTCCAAAGGCAAAGCCTGGCAAGGCGGCAAGGGCGAATATGATAAGCGGGTTCCGGCGCATAGGACCTTCTTTATCCAAAGTGGATGCAATGGGAAGTCACGTTTGCGCCAGCCTTTGCAATGTTGGTGCTTGCGTCGCGGCTACAGGTTTCTAATCTTGTAGCGATGAAAACCACAGATTCCAATTTGGCCGGCAAACTTTTGATTGCGATGCCCGATATGTCGGACAACCGCTTTGCCAAGACCGTCATCTACATGTGCTCGCATTCGGACGAAGGCGGCATGGGCTTGATTATCAACAAGCCACAACCCAAGCTGACCTTTGCCCGATTGCTCGAGCAGTTGGAGATTCCCAAGGTTAACGGCGCGCGTGATGCGCAGGTACATTTCGGCGGTCCGGTCGAACGCCAGCGCGGGTTTGTCCTGCATGGCAACGATTACAAAGCTGCAACCGGTACACTGGAAATTGACGATACATTCCGGATGACGGCGACGCTTGAAGTACTTGAGGATATTGCCAGCGGCACAGGTCCGGCGGTGTCGATGCTGGCACTGGGCTATTCCGGTTGGGGACCCGGCCAGTTGGAATACGAGATCGGCCAGAACGGATGGTTGACCTGCAAACCGACGCACGAAGTGGTTTTCGGCACGCCTAACGAGCAGAAATGGACGGCGGCCCTGAAACTGATGGGAATTGACCCGTTGCTTTTGTCAGCGACCGCAGGACGCGCCTAGCTTTCGGGTCCGATCAACGTCTGCAAGATCGCAATTGCATTTTCACTGGACCAATCAGCCTCGCCCTGCATGCGGGCAATCTCGCGCCCTGCGGGGTCAATGACTAGCGTTGCAGGCAGGCCCAAGACACCCAGATTGCGTGCCAAAGCCTGACGCTGATCGGTGTGAAGTGGCAGATTGTCCACCGCGATCTCTGCAAAGAAACGCTGCATTGCGGGCAGGGGATTGCGGCCGGTGGCGATTGTAACGACTTCAAAGTCGTCGCCACCCAACGTGTCCTGCAATACGGACAGGTGCGGCATTTCCTTGCGACACGGCGCACACCACGTTGCCCAGAAATTCAGAACGATGTATTTTCCTTGGAAATCGGCAAGCGTCATGTCCTGCCCGTCTTCGCTGGTGAATGCCACGTCCGTGGTTGCAAGTGGTGCGCTGTGGAAGTTCAATTTGCGCATATCGCCGGTCCGCATATCGCTGGCGGCAACCACATCGGCATGCGCCATGTTTGCAAGACCAACAAGGGCCGTATAAAGCAGGGCTGATATTAACTTGCGCATAGGCGATTTCCTTCATGACTAAATCCGCAAACACCATGTGGGGCGGGCGTTTTGCCGCCGGACCAGACGCGATTATGGAGGCGATTAACGCCTCAATCGGGTATGATCGACGCCTTGCACCACAAGACATTGCAGGGTCGCGCGCCCATGCCGCCATGTTGGCCGCCTGTGGCATCATCACAGATAGCGATGCCGCCGCAATTCGGGAAGGCCTGCTCACCGTATTGTCAGAGATTGAAACGGGCGAATTTCCGTTTTCGACCGCCCTTGAAGACATCCACATGAACGTCGAGGCGCGGTTGCGTGATCTCATCGGTGAACCCGCTGGACGGTTGCACACGGCACGGTCGCGCAATGATCAGGTTGCCGTCGATTTCCGCCTCTGGGTGCGCGACCAATGCGATCAGGCCGATGCGGCGCTTGCGGCGCTCCAATCTGCACTTTTGGGGCAGGCAGAGGCAGGCGCTGATTGGGTTATGCCTGGTTTCACCCATTTGCAGACCGCGCAGCCTGTGACTTGGGGCCATCATATGTTGGCCTACGTCGAGATGATTGCGCGCGATCGGTCGCGCTTTGCAGACGCGCGCAAGCGCATGAATACCTCGCCATTGGGTGCTGCAGCGCTGGCTGGCACGTCTTTCCCGATTGATCGCCAGATGACCGCACAGGCGCTTGGTTTTGATCGGCCGATGTCCAATTCGCTTGATGCGGTGGCGGATCGTGACTTTGCTTTGGATTATCTGGCGTCAGCCAGCATTTGCGCGATGCACCTCAGCCGCTTGGCCGAGGAACTTGTTATCTGGTCCTCTGCGCAGTTCCGCTTTGTGAAAATGTCCGACAAATGGTCCACCGGATCGTCGATCATGCCGCAAAAACGCAACCCCGATGCGGCAGAGCTGATTCGTGCCAAAATCGGTCGGATCTTTGGCGCGAATGTCGCCTTGATGACCGTGATGAAGGGACTGCCGCTGACCTATTCCAAGGATATGCAGGAGGACAAAGAACAAACCTTTGACGCCGCCGACAACCTGATGCTGGCCTTGGCCGCTATGACAGGCATGGTCACCGACATGACAGCACAGCGCGACAACCTCAAAGCGGCAGCGTCGGGCGGTTTTTCGACGGCAACCGATCTGGCCGATTGGCTGGTGCGCGAACTTGGGCTACCCTTCCGCGAAGCGCACCACGTGACCGGATCACTTGTCGCCATGGCAGAAGGCAAAGGTTGTGACCTTCCCGACCTGAGCTTGGATGACATGCGCAGCGTGCACGACGGCATTCGCGCAGACGTGTTTGACGTGCTTGGCGTGGAGAATTCGGTAGCGTCGCGGACCAGTTTTGGCGGGACAGCGCCGTCAGGTGTGCGCACCCAGGTGGCGCATTGGAAAGAGGTTTTGAAATGAGACGCATTGCTTTGATCTTGATAGTGGCAGCACTGGCTGCCTGTGGCGCGGATGGCGCGCCCTTTACGCCCAAGGCCAGCATTGGCATAGGCCTTGGGACAAATGGATTGACCACTGGGGCTTCGGTTGGGGCGTCTAACGGAACCGTATCTGTCGGAGTTGGTGTGTAATGCGAAATGTGTTTCTAGCGTTGGCAATCTGGGGCGCCGTTCACCCGATGTATTATTTCCTAAGCTGGTTCATGGCCGAGGGCTGGAACATCATGGCCATGGTTGACGCATGGCATGTCAATGCAGCGACAAGTGGTCTGGTCTGGGATTTGACCATCGCTGCGATCACGTTGACGGTCTGGATCATTTCAGAGGCGCTTCGTACCAAAAACTGGCTTAGCTTGATTGCTATTCCCGCTACGTTCCTCATCGGTGTCAGCTGTGGTTTGCCGCTCTATTTGTACTTGCGCAACCGCATCGTCTATTCCCGCGACCGTCACACCGTCCATCAGGTCTAGACCCTGCAAATCAGGGTTGGTCTTTGCCCGTGATCTGATATGTCCCAAAGCTGGTTTTGGACAAGGATCACCGGCTTGGATCATTTTCTGTATCGCGACGGCGCGCTTTTCGCCGAAGACGTTCCCGTTGCTGACATTGCAGCAGCGGTTGGCACACCGTTTTATGTCTATTCGACAGCCACGCTGAAACGCCACTTTACGTTATTTGACGAGGCTTTGGCTTGGGGCGATCATCTGGTCTGTTTTGCGATGAAATCGCTGTCGAACCAGGCTGTGATCAAGGTGTTGGGTGATGCAGGTGCAGGCATGGATGTCGTATCTGTCGGTGAATATCTGCGCGCGAAAGCCGCAGGCATACCGGGTGATCGCATCGTCTTTTCCGGCGTCGGAAAAACCGCCGAAGAAATGCGGGTGGCTATCACTGGCGGCATTCGCCAGTTCAACGTCGAAAGCGAACCAGAGATGATCGTGCTTGATCAGGTTGCCCAATCGCTGGGTGCTGTGGTCCCTGTCACCATTCGCGTAAATCCTGATGTTGATGCAAAAACCCACGCCAAGATTGCCACTGGAAAATCCGAAAACAAGTTCGGTATTCCGATCAGCCGCGCGCGCGAAGTCTATGCAATGGCTGGCGCTATGGCGGGCCTCAAGGTCGTGGGGATCGACGTGCATATTGGGTCGCAGCTGACCGAACTGGCCCCTTTTGAAGCGGCTTACAACAAAGTCGCAGAACTGACCGAACAGCTACGTGCAGACGGCCACGAGATCACGCGCCTTGATCTGGGCGGCGGTCTGGGCATTCCCTACACACGCACGAATGAAGC
>CBDTYC010000250.1:0-4457 GCA_965364495.1 uncultured Yoonia sp.
ATCCGCCTCAAATGGATGTAGTAACGCACGGCCTTTGTTAGCGGCGTCATTCATCGCGGCAAAAGCGGCGGCCATGTCGTCATGAAGCTGAACAGAGGCCCCCAAAGCCTTGCATCCCGCAACGCGGGCCGGATCGGTTGCTTTTGGCATCGTGATCAGCGCATCAACACCCGCAGCTTTTGCAGCCCAAGACACCGCCAATGCATGGTTCCCGCCGCTTGCTGCCACCACCCCTGCAGCACATTGTGCATCGGTCAGGCTGCGGATTCCGAGCAACGCGCCGCGCGCTTTGAATGATCCGGCCTGCTGAAACAACTCCAGCTTCAAGGTCACGCCCGCGCAATTGGGCAAGATCCCGTCCCAGCGTGTGGATGTCAGCGGTAACACCGGCGTTTCGATCAAATCCGCCTGCAACGCGGCGCGGGCGGCGATAATCGTCTCTAGGGTTGGTCCGATCATCAAAGTCTCCAGATAGCAAAAGGCCCGCGGGGCATGATGTCCCACGGGCCTTTGAAATTGTCCAGTTGATCAGGAATTACATGCGCGAGGCAACGTTTTCCCAGTTCACCAGATTATCAAGGAAGTTGGTCAGGTAGACCGGACGCTTGTTACGGAAATCGATGTAGTAGGAATGCTCCCAAACATCGCAACCAAGCAGTGCGGTCTGACCAAAGCAAAGCGGGTTCACACCGTTTTCGGTCTTTGTGACAGCCAATGAACCGTCAGCGTTTTTGACCAACCAGCACCAGCCGGAACCGAACTGTCCTGCGCCCGCCGCACTGAACTGCGATTTGAACTCATCGACAGAACCAAAGCTTTCAACCAAGGCTTTTTCCAGCTCGCCCGGCATCGCGCCGCCATTCGGGCCCATCATTTCCCAGAACTGGTTGTGGTTCCACAACTGGCTGATGTTGTTGAAGATACCGTTCTGCGCAACCGCGGTCTTGTTGTAGGTCCCGACAATAATTTCTTCGAGCGATTTGTCTGCCCACTCTGTGCCTTCAATGGCTTTGTTGCCATTGGTCACATAGGCGTTGTGGTGCAGGTCGTGGTGGAATTCGAGCGTCTCTGCGGACATGCCTTTGGAGGCCAGAGCGTCATGTGCGTAAGGAAGATCGGGAAGTGAAAAAGCCATGTCATTTATCTTTCTGAATTGAGGAAAGTGATGACAGGTTAAATGTCACATGTGTGGCCAAGGTCAAGGGCTTGGACTGACAGGGCCATTCTTTGATCAAGTGACCCAGCCCTTCTTTGAGAAATATCAAGAGCACTTTTTGCCAGACGGGGTACGCCTGAGTGGCAAGCTTGACGATAGCTGGCTGCGTCGGGACTGCGGTTCTTCCGCTTCTCGTGTTCGACCGTTCAAAGTCGCATTCAGACGTGGCTGCCATGCATTGTTCATTTGCTTGCGAAAGTCCGCTCTGCCGTGTCGGAGCTTGAAAACAGGAGTTTTACAATGCGAATTGCAGCACTTTTAAGGGCCGCCATTTTGACAGCCGCAACTTTCGGCGCGACGAACGCTGTCGCGGATGAAACCGGACAATCGCTCTATATGGAGGCATGTTCGACCTGCCATGGCGCAAACGCGATGGGTCAAGGTCCACTAGCAGAGTTCATGACAGTCAAAGTCCCCAGCCTAAGGGAACTAACCGTATCCAACGACGGTGTCTTTCCCATGCTGAAAGTCATCCAGATTATTGATGGTCGCACGGGTGTCCGCGGGCATGGATCTGAAATGCCGGTCTGGGGCCGCCAGTTCCAAGCCGAAATGATTGACCAAGCGGAAATCTATGGCGCCGAAGTCTATGCGCGAGGCAAGGTGCTATCGCTTGCCTACTATCTGGAATCGATCCAGACCGAGTAGCCAATACCGAAATCCGGATCATGCTGCGTCTCATTGTCCCCAAGCAAAGGTTCTTGCTTGGGGGTCAGGCTTGCGCACCAAGGCGTCAGTCAAAATGCCCGACACGTCCCGCTTTGGCAGATGCTGCCAACAGATCAAATGTGTAGACGGCAACCGACCGGAAACAGATCACTTCGAATGTGTCTTCATCTTGCATCCAGAATGCAGCTGCGACCTGCCCCAGACGGGTGCGCCGGAAATCGCCCGGCTTGAAGCTGTCGGGATGTAAATCGGCGGGGGCGAGTTTCGCAATCACCTCGCGGGCAAACGCCCCCTCGACCACGATCAGCGCACGCGCATCTGATACGTTCTCGGCCAGATAATGCGTCCCTGAAAGTGCTGCGTCGATCTGCGTGATCGCCTCTGCTACCTGCGCATAGGGCAGCATGACAAGCAGTTCATCTGGCGACATCCAGCACAGGCCTTGTTCGCCGTCACAGTGCGCTTTTCCCCGTTCGGGGAATGTCGCACCAGTCAGCTTTTTGCAGATTGACCGCAACTTTTTGTCACTCAGATCGCCCCGCAGGATGATCATACCGCGCAACCCAGCTTCGCGGATGGTGACCTCACCGGGGGCCGTGCGGCCGTTCAATGCGCTGATAGCATTAGACATTCTGCTTCTCCCCCTCTTTGTCATAGAACACCGGATCAACGATCTTGGCTGCGACTGTGGTACCGTCAACTTTGTTGAACTCCAGCACTTCACCCATCCGGTCCGGCCCTTTCAGCACCAAGCCCATCGCTATGCCGCGTTCCAGATTTGCCGAATAGTATGTCGATGTCACGCGCCCTTGGGTGTTGCGTTGCCCATTGGCATTGTTGCCGTCGGCAATCGCATAAGCCCCGTCAGGCAGGACCGACTTGTCGACCGTCTCGAGCCCGACCAGTTTCCAGCGGTTTGGATCAGCCATGTGGCTGCGCGTATGTGCCCGCTTGCCTAAATAGTCTTCTTTCTTTTTGGAAAGCGCCCATTGCAGGTTCAAATCCTGCGGGATCACCGTCCCGTCAGTTTCGTCCCCGATCATGATAAAGCCCTTTTCGGCACGCAGGATATGCAACGTTTCGGTCCCGTAAGGCATGATCCCGAATTCCTCGCCTGCTGCGATCAGGGCTTGCCAGAACGCACGGCCCTGACCTGCAGCGACGGCAATTTCATACGACACTTCACCAGAGAACGATATCCGGAACACACGCGCATCAAAATCGCCGATTTTGCCTTCGCGCCATTCCATGAACGGCAACGCCTCGGCCGAAACATCCATCCCGCCCAGTTTGCGCAGCACCTTGCGGGCATTCGGGCCAACCACTGCAATTTGTGCATATTGCTCTGTGACGTTGGCAACATAGACTTTCCAGTCCCACCACTCGCATTGCAGCCAGTCTTCCATGTGGGCATGGATATGTTCTGCGCCGCCTGTCGTGGTGTGGCAGAGCCATGTGTCCTCGGACATCCGCACGACAACGCCATCATCCGACAAGAAACCGTTTTCGGAACACATCAAGCCGTAGCGGCATTTACCGATCGGCAATGTCGACATGAGGTTTGTGTACATCATATCAAGGAACTTGCCCGCATCGGGACCCTTGACGATCAGCTTGCCAAGCGTTGACGCATCCAGCAAGCCAAGGTTCTCGCGCGTGTTCTTGACCTCGCGATTGACGGCATCATGAACGGTTTCACCGGCACGCACATAGGCAAACGGGCGACGCCACTGGCCGACAGGCTCGTTGTCGGCACCGTGATCGTTGGACCAGTCAGAAACCGGCGTTTTGCGCAGTGGCTGGAACAGCCCGTCCCGCGCCACACCCGCAATCGATGCCATTGAAATTGGTGTATAGGGGGGACGGAATGTCGTGGTTCCAACATTGGGAATATCCGCATTCAGAGACTGCGAAAGAATGGCCAAGCCGTTGATGTTACTTAATTTACCCTGATCTGTCGCCATGCCCAGCGTCGTATAGCGCTTGGTATGCTCAACACTTTCAAAGCCTTCCTGCGCCGCCAGTTGCACGTCCGAAACCTTGACGTCGTTCTGGAAATCCAGCCACGCTTTTGCACGCAACGCATGGCTTGCCCCTTGCGGCATCAACCATACCGGAGAGATTGGCCCTTCGGTCACATCTTCGCCCACGGGTGCCTGCCCGCCGCGCTTGGTATGCCCTGCCGCTTTGGCCGCTTGACGCCCTGCGGCCCAACCATCGCCAATTGCTTCGGCAGTGAACAGATGCCCGTTGGCGACGCCTGCGGTGATCACGAATGGCTGCCCGTCATGGCTGGTCGGTGCGCGTTCAGGATCGGGGCGGAACATGACCCGATCCGCGTCCCAGTTGAGCTTGCCACCGCAATGTGACCAGAGATGTACAACAGGAGACCAACCGCCGGACATTGCCACGCAATCACATGCGATCTCTTCCAGAACAGCACCTTCACCGGCCTGTGCACAAATCGCCACACCGGTAACGCGCTTGCCGCCTTTGGCTTTGGCGATGCCTTTGCCAAGTTCGACGCGAATACCTAATGCACGGTCCTGGTCGATCAGATCGCCATCGACCT
>CBDTYC010000251.1:0-4442 GCA_965364495.1 uncultured Yoonia sp.
ACTACGCCTCTTTGGGAGTGGATGGCATCATCACTGACCGCTGTGATCTTGGGCCATGTTCCTTTTGCGGTGATTGCCATCGTGATTTCCCCGCCACTCGACCTTGCGGCGCTGCCTTACATTGCCGTCGGCATCGGCCTCCATTTCGGGTATCAGATGTTTCTGCTCTACGCTTATGCCGCTGGGGATTTGACCCAAGTTTACCCTATCGCCCGCGGCTCTGCACCGCTGATCGTGGCGGTGGTGTCGGTAACGTTGCTGGGCGTGTCGCTGCATCTAGCCGAATTGATCGCGGTTTTCATCATCGGCGTAGGTATTGTCAGCATCGCACTGGCGCGACGCGCTGACGGGCTGCGCAACCGACGCGCGGCAACGTTGGCACTTATCACAGGGTGTTTTATCGCGGCCTATTCGATGGTGGATGGCATGGGTGCGCGTACTGCAGGGACGGCACTGGGTTATTTCGGTTGGCTCGCGATATGCAACAGCATTGTTCTGGGCGTCGTTGTCGCGATCCGTGCGCCGCAAACCTATCAAAGCCTTTGGCTAGAGGGTCGTGGCTTATTCTGGATCGGGGGCGGCGCATCGTTCGCAGCTTACGCAATCGTCACATGGGCATTTACCCAAGCGCCGATTGCATTGGTGACAGCTCTGCGCGAAACCAGCATCGTTTTCGCACTGCTGATCGGCATATTTTTCCTCAAGGAACGGCTGGATCTGATGAAGGTTTTGTCCACCATGACCGTCCTGATCGGTGCCGCGTTACTGCGGCTTGCGCGCCCCTAGGTGTTGAACAAGAAGTGCATCACGTCGCCGTCTTTGACGATGTAGGCCTTGCCCTCTGCACGCATCTTGCCAGCTTCTTTGGCTGGCTGTTCGCCGCCCAAGCTCACAAAATCATCATAGGCGATGGTTTCTGCGCGGATAAAGCCACGTTCGAAATCACCATGAATGACGCCAGCCGCTTGCGGGGCCGATGTGCCTTCTTTGATCGTCCAGGCGCGTGCTTCTTTCGGACCAACAGTGAAATAGGTCTGCAGATGCAGCAATTCATAGCCCGCCCGGATCAACCGATCGAGGCCTGCTTCCTCTAGCCCCATTTCCCCCAAAAACATTTCTGCCTCGTCAGGTTCAAGTTGGCTGATTTCTTCTTCGATGCGGGCGGAAATAACGACATGGGAATTGCCTTGTGCCGCGGCCATTTCGGCAACGCGCGCAGATTGGCTATTGCCCGACCCTGCGCTTTCTTCTTCGACATTGCAGACATAAAGCACTGGCTTGGTTGTCAGCAATTGCAGCATTTTCCACTGCTTTGCATCTTCCGGGTCGACATCAACTGTGCGGGCAGGCTTCCCCTCTTCAAGGGCGGCTTGCGCCATCTCAAGCAAGCGCACTTGCTGCACCGCCTCTTTGTCGCCGCCACGCACCTTGCGCGTCAGGTTCTGCAACCGCTTTTCGATGCTTTCCAAATCCGACAACATCAGTTCGGTTTCGATGACTTCGGCATCCTCGACGGGGTCCACACGGCCTTCGACGTGGGTGATGTCGTCGTCTTCAAAGCACCGCAGGACATGGGCGATAGCATCACATTCGCGGATGTTGGCAAGGAACTGGTTGCCAAGCCCTTCGCCTTTGCTGGCGCCTTTCACCAGTCCGGCGATATCAACAAATGTCATCCGCGTTGGAATGATCTGTTTGGACGACGCAATCGCGGCAAGTTTGTCCAAGCGTGCATCCGGCACAGCCACGTCGCCGACGTTGGGTTCAATGGTACAAAACGGAAAGTTGGCGGCCTGCGCAGCAGCTGTCTTGGTCAACGCGTTGAACAGGGTTGATTTGCCGACGTTCGGCAGACCCACGATACCCATTTTGAAACCCATAGCGGCACTCCTTTGATCCTGTCGGCGCTTTTATGGGCGCAAAGGCTACGCCGCAAGGGTTCACGCAGCCCGATGCAAAATCAGCGCGAAGCCATTGATTTTCCCTGCGCCGTGACGCAAACCGTTTCAGACAGAAAGCCAGGGGGCCAGAATGAGCAGAATCGACGCCAAATTCGCGCAATTGCGTGCCGACAACAAAAAAGCATTCGTGGCTTATGTCATGGCGGGCGACCCCAACTACGAGACTGGTCTTGAGATCGTCAAAGGTCTGCCCGACGCAGGCGTTGACATCATCGAGCTGGGCATGCCCTTTACCGACCCCATGGCCGATGGGGCGACGATCCAACTTGCGGGGCAACGCGCCCTTGAAGCGGGTCAGGACCTAGAGAAAACGCTGCAATATGCGCGCGAGCTGCGTAAAGTAGACAACACCACGCCGATTGTGATGATGGGCTATTATAACCCGATCTATTCACGTGGCGTGGACAGGTTCTTGAGTGATGCAAAGGAAGCCGGAATTGACGGGCTGATCGTCGTGGACCTTCCTCCGGAGGAAGATGACGAGTTGTGTATTCCGGCGCAAGAAAACGGCATCAACTTTATTCGCCTTGCGACACCGACAACCGACGACAAGCGTTTGCCTAAGGTGCTGCAGAATACCTCCGGTTTTGTGTACTATGTCTCTGTCACAGGGATCACAGGTGCAGCTGCAGCGCAGGCCGCTGAAGTCGCGCCTGAAGTTGCGCGGATCAAATCAAAAACCGATCTGCCAGTGATCGTGGGCTTTGGCATCCGCACACCCGAAGCCGCCGAATCGATTGCCCGAATTGCGGACGGTGCTGTTGTCGGCTCTGCAATCGTCGAGAAAATCGGCGCGGGCGAAAGTGTTGCGGATGTGCTTTCCTTTGTGCGCGGCTTGGCCGACGGAACACACCGCGGTTAGATTTTCCGTTCAATGCTCGGGCACTGCGGATGGCTGGCCCGCGAAGGCTGTAGCGATGCAGATGAATAACTCTTTGCTTGCGTGAAATCCGCAAATCGGTAATAATTAATTACCAATTTTAGGAATTCACGATGGCAGTCATTACAACAATTGATGATCTCAAGCGGCTACACAAACGCCGCACCCCCAAAATGTTCTATGACTATGCCGAAAGTGGCAGCTGGACCGGGCAAACATTCCGCGAAAACACGTCCGACTTCGACAAGATCCGCCTGCGCCAGCGCATTGCGGTCGACATGACGAACCGGAACACCGCCAGCAAGATGATTGGACAAGACGTTTCTATGCCTGTCGCTCTCGCGCCTGTTGGGTTGACGGGAATGCAATGTGCCGACGGGGAAATCAAGGCGGCCAAAGCAGCAGAGAAATTTGGCGTCCCTTTTACACTTTCCACAATGTCCATCTGCTCGATCGAAGATGTTGCAGAAAACACCGCAAAACCGTTCTGGTTTCAGGTCTATACGCTTACCGATGACGACTTCATGCAGCGGCTGTTTGACCGTGCCCGTGCAGCGGGGTGTTCGGCCATCGTGATCACTCTTGATTTGCAGATTATGGGCCAGCGCCACAAAGACCTTAAGAACGGACTTTCAGCGCCGCCAAAATTCACGCTCGGCAGCATGGCTGACCTTGCAACCAAATGGCCTTGGGGTATCGAGATGCTTCAAACCAAACGGCGTTTTTTCGGTAATATTGTCGGTCACGCCAAAGGGGTCTCCGACCCCTCTTCGCTGGCATCATGGATAGCCGAGGCATTTGACCATTCCCTTGATTGGGACCGCGTCGCGCAACTGATGAAAATGTGGGGCGGCAAAGTCATTCTAAAGGGCATTCTTGATGCAGATGATGCAAGAAAGGCCGCAGAACTTGGCGCTGACGCGATCATCGTTTCAAACCACGGCGGTCGCCAATTGGATGGTGCCTTGTCCTCTATCCGCGCATTGCCTTCTATCCTGGATGCTGTAGGCGACAAGGTTGAAGTCCATCTTGATAGCGGAATCCGGTCCGGCCAAGACGTGCTCAAGGCCTTGGCAATGGGGGCGAAAGGCACTTACATCGGGCGCGCTTTTGTCAATGGTTTGGGCGCGATGGGTGAAAAAGGCGTTACTGCTGCACTCGAGGTCATCCACAAGGAACTGGACCTGACAATGGCGCTCTGTGGTCGACGCGATGTGACCACGCTGGACCGTGATATTTTGCTTGTTCCACATGACTTTGAGGGCCGCTGGGCATAATCCGGGCAATGTGATGCAATAAATGCACATAAATGGGAACAATTTCGCCACATTTGGTGTGATTGTCGGTCGGGTTAACAAGAATGCATTGACCGTAGCCACAGAGGCGATAACAGTGCACTCGGACCCGGTCACCCCTAACGTAGGTGTGACCCCCGTGCAAAAGACTAACTAGGAGTATCATTTATGCGCATTACAACAACACTCGCAGCTGCAGCATCCATCGCAGTTCTGTCCACATCCGCTTTCGCTGGCGGCATGTCCGAAGAAGTCATGGAAGCTCCAGTCGTCGTAGAAGAAATGGCACCAGCACCAGCAGGTTCC
>CBDTYC010000252.1:0-4355 GCA_965364495.1 uncultured Yoonia sp.
TGGTTTCCAAGATCGTCGAGTAATCGACGATTTGAAACCACGGGTGGGTGGCAGGCGATTGCGTAGCAATCGCCGAGAACCCACAAAGGTGTTATGAATAACAAAAGGCCGCCTCAGAAATGAGGCGGCCTTTTGCGTTGCATTTGAATTTCATAGCCCCATTGCCTGTAACCCATTAGTCTGGCCCTGCAAAACCAAGGAAACATGATGTCCTTTCCGAAGCCAGACACACTTTACCCCGTCACATTGCCTGACGGTTCGGTTCACAAGGGCAACGTATTTCTGAACGCTGCGATCAAGCACCCGAACTGGTCCATCGGCGATTACACCTATGCCAGCGATTTCGATCCACCGGGCAATCCCGATGATTGGGCCACCCGGCTTGCGCCTTATATGTTTCCGGGCGCGACTGACCGGATCATGATCGGCAAATTCGGCCAGTTCGCGCACGGGATCAAATTCATCACCGATGGCGCTAACCATGCCCGCGAGGGTTTTTCGACGTTCCCGTTTGCGATCCATGATGCGGCGCGGTTCATGGACTATCCCAAAACCCTGCGTCCCGGACGGGATATTTGTATTGGGCATGACGTCTGGATCGGCACAGGCGCACGTATTCTTGCCGGCGCTGTCATAGGAAATGGTGTGATCGTCGGGGCAGGGGCAGTCGTGTCTGGCACAGTACCGGACTACGCAATCGTTGCAGGCAATCGCGCAACCGTCCAGCGGATGCGGTTTGATGCCGCCACGATTGCCAAACTGAACGAAATCGCATGGTGGGATTGGGATATCGACCACATTCTTGAACACGAAGAGGCAATTGTAGGGCGTGACATCGCGACCTTGCTGCGCGTCGGCGCAAACCGCTGAATTCAGTTGTGTTCTTGAAGAAAAGTCATGACAACTTCGACTATGACCTCAAATCGTTGGATCATCCTTGCCGTTTTGTTTCTGGCGCGCCTCACGATGGCGTTTCAGTTTCAGTCCGTTGCCGCTCTCTCGCCACTTCTGATTGAGGACTTCGGTGTCGGTCTTGCCGATATCGGTTTTCTGATTGGCCTCTATTTTGCGCCCGGAATTGTTTTCGCATTGCCGGGCGGCGCGATTGCCGCGCGGTTCGGGGATAAGCGGATCGTCGGACTTGGCATGGTCTTGATGCTGGCAGGCGGGGCGATGATTGCCATGACCGAAAGCTGGAATGTCTTTACTACCGGACGTTTGATTGTTGGCACTGGCGGCGTGATCCTGAACGTCGTTATGACCAAAATGGTTGTCGACTGGTTTGCAGGCAAAGAAATGTCGACCGCGATGGCGATTTTCATCAATTCCTGGCCTGTTGGCATCGCGTTGGCGCTGGTTGTGTTGCCGCTGATTGCAGGCTCTGGCGGCATAGCGTTGGCGTGGTGGGCGCTTTGTGCGGTCGTCGCTGGTGCGCTTTTGCTTTTTGCTGTGGTCTATCACCCGCCAGAAGGTGCCGCAGAGGCACCGACCACGATCCAGACAGCGGCCTTCCCCGTTGCTACGCTGGTTTTGGCGAGCTTGGTTTGGGCGCTTTATAACACAGCACTAGCGATGGTTTTCAGTTTTGGCCCAGCGTTTCTGGTGCAGGTCGGGTATTCGCTGACCAATGCAGGGTCGCTTACCAGCCTGTTCATGATCATCTTTTCGATCGCAGTGCCGGTCGGCGGCATTATCGCAGACCGCACAGGCCGCAAAGACGCAATCATCTTGTTCAGCTTGATAAGTTTTGCAGCGCTCATGCCGATTGCTGTTATCTATCCGTCCAGTGCGTTTGTCCTGTTCTGTATCTTGGGCGTGTTTTTCGCCTTTGGAGCGGGTCCTGTTATGACCCTGCCAGCCGAAGTGCTTTCGCCGAAATCGCGCGCCTTGGGGATGGGCGTGTTCTTTTCGATCTATTATGCGCTGATGATGGTCGGCCCGAGGATCGGCGGCGGTATCGCCGAAAGTGCGGACGATGCGGGGGCCGCAATTTTGGCCGGCGCTGTCATGTCACTGATCGCGGCAGTCGCGCTTTTGGGTCTTCGCCATTTGGTGCGCCGCTAGGGCCCCGGTTCAAGCCCGAGAACACGATCCGCATCCGCAGTGGTTTCATCCATGAACAGCTGCAAATCCTGACGCAGCTTTTCGCGCGCCTCGTCATCCGGTTTTCGCGGCACTTGCTGGTCAAACCGGCGAAAGATGCAGGACCCTTTGCCGAATGTTTTCGGAAGTAGCATTGTATCCCAAGAGTTCACGCGTCGCCCACGTGTCGTTGAAAAGGCGTAGCAGAAGATCGGGATACCCGTCACCCGCGCCCATTCCAGCGGCGCGTCCTTGAGCGCACGCGCGGGGCCCTTGGGCCCGTCACCCGTCAGAGCCATGCTCATCCCGCCTTTGACGCTTTTCAGAATCGCACGGGACGCCGCGATATTGGACATATTGTGCGACATCTTGATTGGCTTCAGGCCAGAGGTCCGCTGCATCGCGCCGGTGACCCGTCCGATCGGGGAATTATTGTGCAAGGCAGACAAAGGCGCGACGTCGCTTGGCCAATGCATCGAACCCATCGCGGACCGGCTGTGCCAGGTCATCACAAGGACGGGGCCGGACGCAAGCGCCGCTTTAAGGTCGTCCATACCTTCATACTGCCAACGTGTTGTTCTGGTGCAGAGCTTTAGATAGGCCCCAATGATCCGACCGATAACCTCGGCCAGCAGTTCGGAGTTTTCTATTCGGGTGCGCAGTGACATCGTATCGGGGGGCCTTTGGTTGCTCTTGCCCTGCCTGTTGTCGCATTTCTTGCCCTGAACACAAGTGTGCGTCACGTTCGCACTTGATCCCGCTTTGGTTTCGGACTAACCCGACATTCGGTCGTAGGGGTATAGCTCAGTTGGTAGAGCGGCGGTCTCCAAAACCGTAGGTCCCGGGTTCAAGTCCTGGTGCCCCTGCCAGACCAGATCGTAGGCACGTGTCGCCGGAGGATCGCACAAATCCAATGACTTCCCCGTCCTTATCGATCGCCTTTCATATTGGCGCACACAAGACTGCGACGTCGCATCTGCAGCGTTGCCTGTCCAAAGCATCCGAAGGATTGGCTGCAGAAGGGGTGCGTTATTACGGTCCGCAGTATTTTCGTCAGCGCCGCCACGCGATCCATGGCTTGTTCGGTCTGCGCACGGGCGCAAATTCAAAGGTCGCGCGGCGCAGCCCTGCTGACCAGCTTGCAGTAATGCGCAAGGATGGTCACCGGCTGGTCCTGAGCGAAGAGAACTTCATCGGTCCGCTGAATGATCCCCAAGGGCAACCCGTTGCAACCCGCTATGGCATGGCAGGCCCGCATTTGACGTCTTTAGCGCAAGCCATTGATCACGACCTTGATATCTTTGTTAGCGTGCGTCGCCCGACGGCCTATCTGAACTCGGCCTATTGCCAAATGCTTTTGGGCGGGCTGGTTCTTCCGTTCGAGACTTACAAGGCGCGTAACCCGCTTGGCAGCATTGATTGGTCAGGTGTGATTGGGCAGGTGCGCGCAGCCAAGGGTGTGGGGCGGCTGGTCGTCTGGCGATACGAAGATTACGTCCCGCTTTTTCCGAAAGTCGTCGCTGATCTGGTAGGGCCAAAGCACGCGCCACATGTACCTTGGGTCAAGCGGCACGTGAACGCAGGCTTGTCCGCTGATGCAGTTGCGCAGGTCTTGGCGCAGGCAACGGAACAAGACGCTGGCCAGCTTGGCTTTGCAGCGCGCGGTGCCTTGCCGGTTTCGGCTGATCGTCCCGCGTTTGACGGCTTTTCAGCGGACGAACATGCAGCTGGAGATGCAGTTTATGCAGCCCAACTTGCGGCCATTGCTGCAATGGATGGTGTGACCCTTCTGGGCCTCGATCCGTCCTGACGTGGGTTTGATGCGCCCAGCGTCGCAGCGGGGTTGAATTCACTTATCAGAGTCCGTATGTCCCACCATGTTTTGATAGAGGACAATCCGATATGGCCATCGCCAATCCAGTTAAGTTCATCCAGGAAGTTCGCTCCGAAGTTTCCAAGGTCGTTTGGCCAACACGGCGCGAAGTGCTGATGACCACCGTGATGGTTTTCATCATGGCTGTGGTGACGGCGGTTTTCTTTTCGCTGGTTGATTTCCTGATCCGGACTGGCCTGACAGGTGTTCTGTCGTATTTTGGCGGCTAAGGCCTTTCGATTTTCTGCGGCGCCTCTTGAAAACCTGCCATTGCGGCGGTAAGAGCCTGCAACCTTCCGAAAATGGCGTGCGGCGAATCGAGCGGCACGCCGATTTTATTTTCGGGACTGGCGGTTGTCCGTCAGGAACAAATGAAATTTCGCCCCGTGTGGGCTGGTGA
>CBDTYC010000253.1:0-4301 GCA_965364495.1 uncultured Yoonia sp.
GAGCAGTTGACTGTTAATCAATTGGTCGTAGGTTCGATCCCTACCGTCGGAGCCATTTTTATCTAGCTACGCAATTCCTGAACCGTGATTTCTGTTTCCGCAGGGTCCGGGTGTAAGAGTCCTTGGGTGCATGGTAATTCGAGCGGTTCCTTCGCCGGGCCCTCGTGATGACTGCAACGCCTTTGGCACATCTATTCAGTCAGCTAAGTTATTACGTTCAAAGATGATAAAAGGTTGACCACTCATATCCGGGGAGGTCTCCGCCCCAGCAGACAGACGGGGAATGAAAGTCCTCCAAATCCAGCAGGACTTGGGCTTGCCTTGAGGTCCGCAGATGAACCGGCGCAGAGCCGTGACTTACCAATGTGCGGGCCTTCGCAGCGAGGCGCTAGAAGTCTTTCCAAACGTCGTTTTGAGCACGCGGGGCAGCCGCGCTTGCGGCACTTGCCCGTTCATATGCCAGAGGCTGGCGCAACTGGGCGGCTGGCATCATCTTTGGTTTGAATGTCTCGATGTTGTCAGGACCTGGGTTCCGCCTTTGTGCCACAGGAACCATTGAAAAGCGCTGCATCATTTCTGCCAGATCGCCCGCAGTGCCGTTGAGGGCATGACTGTTTGCCGACTGTTGTTCGACCATCGCCGCGTTTTGCTGGGTGACTTTGTCCAATTGCGTCACGCCAATATTGATTTCAGCAAGGCCTACGGACTGTTCCTCAGCGCCGGATGCAATGTCCGACATCAGGCCAGAGATGTTGCTGACATGTCCGGCGATCTTGATCAGGACATTTCCGGCTTGACCAACCAAATCAACCCCGCGCGACACCTGCCCCGCGCTTTCACTGATAAGTGCCTTGATCTGCTTGGCGGCGTCAGAAGATCTTTGCGCAAGCGCGCGTACCTCTGACGCTACAACGGCAAAGCCGCGCCCGGCGTCGCCGGCACGTGCGGCTTCGACCCCGGCATTAAGCGCCAAGAGATTCGTTTGGAAAGCAATGTCGTCAATCACCCCTATGATCTTTGATATCTCTTCGGATGAGGCTTCGATTTCGTTCATTGCGTGGACGGCACTTTGCACCACAGGTTCGCTTTCTTGGGCATCTTTGCGAGCGTCGGTCACCACGTTCTCGACCTTGCGTGCACCCTCTGCTGCCGACCGGACGCTCGCGGTCAATTCGTCAAGTGCTGCTGCGGTCTGTTCCAGCGTTGCAGCCTGGTTTTCTGTGCGCCGCGACAAATCATCAGACGCCGCACTCATGTCCTGTGATCGTTGGCGGATGTCGCCCGCCCGAAAGACCACGGCCCCAAGTGTTTCATTCAAATTCGATATAGTCTTGTTGTAGTTCAATCGCAGTTTGTCGTGCTCGCCCTCGAACGGTGTTGAAATGCTATGCGTCAGGTCACCATCCGCCAGTTGGCGAAGTGCCTCACTGAGACGGTCAACAACTTTGGTTTGTTCGATTTGCTGGGCAACGCGGCCGGCCTCGACCGCATCGGATGTTGCCAGCCGATCACGCAACTCGACAAGGATGCGGGACAGATCGCCGATTTCATCGCCGCGTGCCTCGCCCTCTACCTTGATGTCATAGTTCCTTTGCGACACCTCTTGCATCACCATGCCAAGTTGCCCGAGTGGCCGGACAAACGACCGTGCAATCAACCAGCCCAAGCACGTACTGAACAAAGCGACACTCACTGTTAAAATGGTCATCTTGTTGCGCACGCTTATCGCCGGAGCATCAATCTCGGACCGGTCTATTTCGCTGACAATCCGCCAAATCTGGTCAAAAACTGCCACTTTCGACACTTTGGCAAACACAATGCTGCCGTTGATTCCCGGCGTTTCGGAATAAGATAGGCTGCCCTGTTCAAGCCCGGCTTTGGCTTGCTCTAGTCCGTCTACTCGCGCGAGCATTCCGTATCCGCCGTCAAACCGCGACGCACTCCGTGTGCGCAAGTCCTGACCGACAATGTACAATTCGCCGGTTTCACCCAGACCTGTTGGATTGTTTACAATCGTATTGAGGTGATTGGATGGTACCTGAATTGCGACTACACCAATGATCTGGTCGTTGCTATCGACGACCGGTGTGGCAAGAAAGGACGCAGCCGCGCCATTGCTGGGCGCGTAGCTGTCAAAGTCAGCGAAATAGGCCTGCCCTGCTGTCCCGCTGCTGGCACGCACAAACGCCTGTCCAAGTCCGGTATCGCGGTAAGGGCCAGTTACGAAATTCGTTGCATAGTCCGCCTCCTTGAAGACCGAGTAGACCAAGTCGCCGTTCAGGTTAAACAGGAACAGGTCATAGTAGCCTTCTGCGTCTTTGATCTGGCGAAAAAACGGGTGATATTGCCCATGCTGGAAATGATAGGGAATCGATTCAGGGGCCTGATCCAGCTGGTCCTTTTGCCCCAAGGGGTTGGGATTGTTGCTGATATAAGCTGCCTGCAATCCATCACTGTCGATCATCAGGTTGTAAGAGCTAGTGAATGACCCCAATGCGGCCACAACAGTCGGGTCCGCCCCCAAGGAAAGGACGCTTTTTTCGAGGCTTTCAAACCATGTTGTCAGCGCACTGATCCGGCTTTCGGTCAAGACGCCAAAACTGTTCTGGGCTTGCTGCAATATGTTGCGCTTGAAATCAGCGTAGCTGACGACGGCAATGCTGACACTGGCTGCGAGGCATAGGATCACGATGACAGCGGGTAGCTTGCGGGATATTGGAATTGCGCCGAAAAAAGCCATGCCTACCTCATTGTTCAAACATGCGTCATTGCGCTGTTTGTCGGGGCATCAACTTAAGATCAGCTTAAGGGCACACAGATTTCGAAAGCAAACGCCGCAAAAGTGAGGTGAATCTGTGAGGGGCGGACAACACCGCAGTCAGAAAACCGCGATCATCCTCGTCCTTTTGAAAATGACGCGACCGCAACTGCGGCAATAACGATGACACCCACAAGGATTTCGCGGATATAACTGTCGACCTGCAACTGCGTCAGGCCATTGTCCAGAATGCCAAGAATCAGCACCCCGACCAAAGTATAGACCACACGCGGTTCGCCCTGGCGGCTCATCGTCATGCCCAAAAATACAGCAGCAATCGCGTCAAGCATCAAACCGCTGCCCTGCGTCGGATTGGCAGAGGCCACGCGCGACGCATACATTAGTCCGGCACCAGCCGCCCCCAATCCGGTTAGACCAAAAGCAAACAAACGAAGGCGTTTGACCCTTATTCCAGCCAAATGCGCCGCTTCTTTGTTGCCTCCTATTGCATAAAGCCGGCGACCAAAATTCGTCTGCTCGAGGACAAACCAACAAACAAGGATCACCGCCACGGCCGTGATGGTCAGAAACGGGATTTTGATATCCCCGAGCGTCAGACCACCCCGCGCAAACCCCGAAAACGCAGTCGGTATATCCCGCCCGAAAATAGTTTTGCCATCGCTGATCAAGAACGCCGTGCCACTAAAGACGGTCAACGTTCCCAAAGTCGCGACAAACGGCAATATCCCGATAATCGAAACAAGAATTCCGTTCAGCAAACCGCCCGCCAAGCCCACCAATAGCGCGCCCGCAATTCCGGCCCACACAGGAAACCCCATCGCAAAGAGCGTCGCCGCAACAATGCCCGCAAGACTGGCCATTGATCCGACCGAAAGGTCAAAATCGTTCATCACCATCACGATGGTCATGGTCACGGCAACAACCGCCAGCATCGCAAGCTGCTGCGAGATATTGATCAGGTTGCGCGGTGTCAAAAATGTTTCGGGCAACAGGACCGAAAAGAAGATGATAATAGCCAAAAAGCCGATCAATGTACCCGACTTACGAAGCGTTCTTAACATGATCAGGCGTCCATTTCAGCAAGATAAAAATGCGAAAGAAGTGCGGCACTGGTCAGTCCCTCACTGTCGAGTAGCTGCGTTTGTCGCCCATTTTGCAGCACAAGGATACGGTCACACATGCCCAGCAGTTCCGGCAAATCCGATGACGTCATGATGATCGCGCAGCCTTGCGCGCTAAGCGCACGCACAGTGGCATAGATGTCGAACTTTGCTCCGATATCGACGCCGCGCGTCGGTTCGTTCAACAACAGCAGTTTTGGGTCGCCATACAACGCGCGCGCAAAGATAACCTTTTGCTGGTTCCCGCCCGAAAGCTGCCAAACTGGCTGTTCGATATCGTCATATTTCATGCGCATCTTTGCAGCCATCAAACCGGCGTCGTGACGCTCGCGCTTTTTGTTGGCCCGTAGACCGTAAGCATGAAGATGCGGCGCTAAGATATTGTCGCATATAGACATATC
>CBDTYC010000254.1:0-4292 GCA_965364495.1 uncultured Yoonia sp.
AGATATGCTTGCGTGCGAACCCGCAGAAGGTGGCGTCTTCATCCACCTTGTGGCAATGCTTTTGTCATGACCGCTTTGCCTATCGACCCGATCCTGCCAGACCTGATTGCTGCCCTGCAAAGCAGCGGCCGCGCTGTCCTGCAAGCCCCACCCGGCGCGGGCAAGACCACCCGTGTCCCATTGGCGATGCTTGCCGCGCAGTTGACCACCGGCAAGATCATCATGCTGGAACCCCGCCGCCTTGCCGTTCGTGCCGCCGCCGAACGCTTGGCCGAGGGATTGGGTGAAAGCACCGGCGCGACTGTCGGCTACCGGATGCGCGGCGAAAGCAAATCAGGCCGCCGGATCGAGGTCGTCACCGAAGGCATCCTGACACGTATGATCCAGTCGGACCCCGCACTTACCGGCATCGGCGCTGTGATTTTTGATGAATTCCACGAAAGATCATTGAACGCGGATCTGGGTCTGGCGCTCGCGTGGGAAAGCCGCGCCGTGTTGCGCCCTGACCTGCTGATCCTTGTAATGTCTGCCACCTTGGATGCAGCTCCCGTCGCCGCAATGCTGGATGAAGCCCCTGTTATCACGTCGCAAGGACAGGCCTTTCCGGTCACGCCGCATTACCTTGACCGCGCGACACCCAAAGAGGTCCGGCTCGAATCCGCGACCGCTGAGCTGATCCTGAAAGCGTTGAATGAAACGACGGGCGGCATGCTCGTTTTCCTTCCCGGCGAAGGCGAAATCCGCCGCACCGCCGCTTTGATCGAAGGCCGGTTGCCCGCAGATACGGTCGTGCGACCGCTTTACGGGGCACTGCCCTTTGCCGACCAACGCCGCGCGATTGCCCCTATCAAATCAGGCCGCAAGATCGTTCTATCGACTTCGATCGCGGAAACCTCGCTGACGATCGAAGACATTCGCGTGGTGATCGACGCTGGCCGCGCACGGCGCGCGCGCTTTGATCCGGCTTCTGGCATGTCGCGCCTTGTCACCGAAAAAGTCAGCAAAGCCGAAGCCACGCAGCGCGCAGGCCGCGCAGGCCGTGTCGCCCCGGGCGACGCCTATTGCCTTTGGACCAAAGGCGAACATGGCGCATTGCCCGCCTTTGCCCCCGCCGAAATCGAGGCCGCTGATCTGGCGGGCCTTGCACTGGAACTGGCCACATGGGGCAGCGACGATCTCGCGTTTTTGACACCGCCACCCTTGGGGGCGTTGGCCGAGGCGCGTAGCCTTCTGGTCAGCCTAGGGGCGCTGGACGCAGACCACCGGATCACCGCACACGGCCGCGCGCTGGCTGCCTTGCCGTTGCATCCCCGACTTGCCCATATGCTGCACCGCGCAGGCACGCAGGCCGCGCCATTGGCCGCCCTGCTTGCTGCACGTGACCCGCTACGGGGCGCACCTGCGGATTTGGCGCTACGGATCACCGCCTTGCGCGGGCGCTATGATGGGCCGGGCACGTTGCAGCATGCAGCCCTTGCCCAGATCAAGGCCGAAATCCCCAGACTGGCCAAAGGCTTGCCCCAAAAGGCGCCACTTAGCCTTGGGCAGCAGGCCGCTCTGGCCTATCCGGACCGTGTCGGGATCAGGCGCAAGGGCGATGATCCGCGCTATGTCTTATCAGGCGGCAAGGGCGCCGTCATGGATGCCGCGGACCCGCTTGCGGGACAGCGCCTGATTGTGACGACCGATCTTGACGGTGACACCCGCGAGGCGAAAATCCGGCAGGCGGTGACCATCTCGGAAAGAGAGTTGCGCGACCTATATGCGGACCAGATTGTTTGGCAGGATATCTGTGAATGGTCCAAACGCGAGGGCCGTGTGGTGGCCCGCCAACAAGAATGTTTTGGCGCGGTTGTCCTGGATGACCGGATTTGGGCCGACGCCCCGCCCGAGGCAATCGCCCAAGCCATGCTGGACGGCGTGCGTCAGTTAGGATTGCGTCCGTCCGCCGCCGTGCAGCGCTTTCGGGCGCGGGTCGCACTCGTTGGTGATTTGCCAGCGATGGACGACGAAAGCCTTTTGGCCAAGGCCGATATCTGGTTGCTGCCGCATCTGGCAGGCGTACGATCGACCGACGATTGGAAACGTTTTGACCTTTTGCCGGCTTTGCGTGCGATGTTGGATTGGGAACAGACACGGCAGCTTGATCAGGCGGCACCACCGCATTTCACGACACCATTGGGCCGCAAGATCCCGATTGACTACGACGGCGAAGTGCCCGGTATCACGCTGCGGCTGCAAGAAATGTTTGGCGTCACGACACACCCCGTTGTGGGACGCACGCCGTTGCGGGTGACCCTGCTTTCGCCGGGGCAAAAACCGGTGCAGGTAACCCAGGATATCGCAGGCTTTTGGGCCACGTCCTATGCCGACGTTCGCCGCGATATGCGCGGTCGCTACCCGCGACATCCATGGCCCGAAGACCCGACGCAAGCCGACCCGACATTGCGTGCAAAACCTCGTGGCAGCTAGGTTCATTTGCGCATCGATTCGCTGTGTGCTAACCTAAAGGTAATAAAAACAACCTATTGGCAGTCACATGAGTAATTTGGACCAATCCTTTTGGACAGGCCGCGAGGTCCGCGTCGCTGACCCGACTGCAATGATGCAGGTTGGCGCACTTTGCTTACGCGATGGCAAAGCCGGACCAGAGGTGCTGTTGGTCAAGTCTTCGCGCGGCCGCTGGATTGTTCCCAAAGGCTGGCCGATGGATGGGCATACCGATGCCGAGGCAGCGAAAATCGAAGCCTGGGAAGAAGGCGGTGTGCGCAAGGGCAAGGTCAGCAAATCCCCTGTCGGCGGCTACATGACCGAAAAGCGTTTCGACGACGGGCGTCGTGTACCGTGTCATGTCAGCGTCTACCGCATCGACGTGACAAAGATGACGGACACCTATCCAGAGGCGGGCCAGCGCAAACGCAAATGGCTGCCCCTCAAAAAGGCCCAGAAGAAAGTCGATGATGCGGGGCTGCGGGCGTTGTTGAAGGCTTTGGCCTGAGTTCGAAGCAATTTCCGAGGAATGACGTAATGTCGCCAGAGCGGGCGCCTTTACTTTTTCTTTACTAATTTGGCGCGATGATCTTAAATTACCCCGGCAGCCCTTCGGCAACCGGGGTAGAACCTACTAAAACACTCACGAGGGACCCACTCACGGACACCCAAGAGTGCACTAAGGCTCTTTCAAGTCGTCAAGATTGTCAATATGATAATTTTGACGACTTCCCGCGCGTTTTAAAATCATTTGGATGGCAACGAATTTGACACATGAACCGAACGGAGCCCTTTCGGCGCTTTTTGAACTCCGCAGCATGCTGCGTGAAATGGAACAGCAAATTGGGCTCAATGAATTGACCTCGGTGGAAATGGACGTGTTTCTTGCCGCGCATGCCTTGTCTGGCGCCGACGGCGAAATCGTGACGTCTGACGACATACGAAAACATGATCTCACATCCGGGATCGCGCAGGCGTCATATCACCGCGCATTGCGGTCATTGCTATCTTTGGGTCTGCTTGAGAAAGCGGAAGGCTATAAATCAAGGCACTATCATGTGCGCGACGATCTAACAGGGAGCTAGAAAGACAATTCCGGCTTTGTGACCAATGCGCCGCGCTGTCGTTAAAGCGCAGAAAACTCTGTACTTTTAACGATCGGATAAACTCTATGAACTTCCTCATCATCGTCCTGGTCTTTGTTTTCTGTCATGGATTGACGGCGCTGGTTGTCGCCCCCGTCCAAAGCCTTGTTTTGCCAGAGATTACGGTATTCGCCAGCTTGGCCTATCTACCGCACGGCGTCAGAGTCCTTGCCACATGGGCATTTGGCTGGAAAGCGGTGCCTGCGCTGATCATAGGATCAGGTTTGTCCACCTTGATATTCAGAACTTCGGAAGAACTGACTTTCCTCGAACCTGCGCTGGTTCAGGGCATCCTGATCGGAGCGGTTTCTGCATTTCTAGCCTTCGAAATTGCGCGATTTGCCGGCTTCAATTTCTATTTTGGTGGCAAAAGAAAGCTTCATTGGAAGGGCATGATAGCGGTTGGCGCCCTTTCGTCGGTGATCAACTCGCTTGGTCAAACGCTCGTCCATTCCGGACTGATTGACTTGGAACTGGTCACAGGCGTTTGGACCATTTTTATGATCGGCGACCTCGTCGGGCTAGTCGTGTGCATGGTTGCCATGATGTTCATATTCCGCTGGATCGGGTACTATCGCGCGATGAAAAGCGAAGCCTAGGCAAGTCTTTCTTACCCAAGCCTGTGCCTGTGGTCCGTGAACTGATGGCTCTTGACCA
>CBDTYC010000255.1:0-4274 GCA_965364495.1 uncultured Yoonia sp.
GCCAAACTTTCGGCAATGGAAAACTGCCGCTATATCGCGCGGCTTTACGGGCTGGATCCCGCCTATGTCGAGGCGTTCTGCCGCTGGCTTTGCAGGCTGGAAGAGTACTTTGACCAACCCGTGGGCGTCTATTCATCCGGCATGCGATCGCGGTTTACGTTCGCGCTTATGCTCGCGCTGGACAGTGATATCTATCTGATCGACGAAGGTATGCCCGCGTCAGCGGATGTTGAATTCAACCGCCGTGCGGGGGAAATTCTGCGCGAACGTCTGGAAAAGGCGACGGTTGTCATTGTATCCCACCAGCCCGCCACGCTAGAGCGGATCGCAAAGACCGCCGCAGTCCTCAAGAATGGGCAGCTACATATGTTCGACAGTCTAGAGGAGGCACGTGTACTTTATGACTACCAAACCCACGATTAAACGTTTTCACGTCCGCCGCCGGACGCCCGATGATGCCACCACTGCCCAGCCTGTACCAGAGGCCGACACGCCAACCCCGGAGCCGCCCAAAGCCCCAACACATGCGGCACAAATTGATGCCATTAGCAAAGAAGGTCTGACCGCGCGCCAATTGCGCCTTGCCCGTCGCGTTGCGGTCAAGAACGGATTTGAAGCATCGTCTGATTATGACGCTGTTCGTCAGTTACGCGGCGCAGGTATCGATCCGTTTCAGCGGAGTTCCGTCGTTGATCTGGTGAAGCCGGACAAAGGCAAGACCTCTGGCAAGAAGATGCGTATCCAGTTGCCGGATACGACCGACAGCACATTCAAACTGCCCGCGCATACAAACGATAGCGCGAGCGAGAGAAACGCCTCGGAAATCAGGCAAATCCAGCGCGACATCGCACGACGCAGACAGCGCAAGGTGGCCCTGTTATTCACCCGCTTGATCGCATTCATCTTCTTGCCGACCTTCATGGTGGGTTGGTATTTCTACAATCTGGCCACACCGATGTATGCCACGAATTCGGAAATCGTGATCCAGCAGGCCCAGCCCCAAGGCGGCGGTGGCGCAGGTCTGGCGACCATGTTCCAAGGCACCTCGATGGCGACCCAGCAAGACAGTATCGCGGTACAGTCCTATCTGGCGTCACGCGAGGCGATGCTGCGGCTGGATGCCGACCACGGTTTTAAACAGCATTTTAGTGATCCGTCGATTGATGCGTTACAGCGCCTTCCCGAAGGGGCGACAAACGAAGATGCTTTCGGCGTGTTTTCGGATCATGTCCGCATCAGCTATGACCCGACAGAGGGCATCATCCGGATGGAAGTCATCGCGCCGGATCCACAGAAAAGCTATGAATTCTCGCAAGCATTGATCGGCTATGCCGAAGAACAGGTCGACCAACTGACAAGCCGTCTGCGTGCCGATCAGATGGAAGGTGCACAAGCCAGCTATGAAGACGCCGAGGCACGGCGCGCCGCTGCCCTTGCGACATGGCTTTCTATTCAGGAAAACGTCCGCCAGATCGATCCTGCCAGCGAATCCGCTGCGCGCATGGCGCAGATCAATGGCCTTGAAAGTGAACGCCAGCGTCTTGATCTGGTCCTGCAATCGCGCCTCAATGTGGATCGCCCCAGCGCGGTACAGGTAGATTCGTTACGAGCCCAAATCAGCAATATCGATGACCTCATTTCAGACCTGCGCGATCAACTAACCGGTGGTGAGGGTGATCAATCTTCACTGGCAGCACGCAATACTGAACTGCGCACCGCCGAAGAAAACTATACGTTTCAAACGATCATGGTGCAGCAGGCCCTGACCCAGATGGAAACCGCACGCATTGAAGCGAACCGGCAAGTCCGCTATCTGTCGCAAAGCGTGCGGCCGGTCGTTCCCGATGCGGCCGCTTATCCGCGTGCCTTTGAAAACACGATTTTGGCCTTCTTAATCTTTTCGGGGATCTATCTGATGATATCCCTGACGGCTTCAATCCTTCGCGAACAAGTATGTTCTTGATGCATCAATTCGATATCGGCGGGCTTACCGTCAGCAATGACCTCCCGCTTTTGGTGATCGCAGGCCCCTGTCAGCTTGAAGGCACTGATCACGCGCAGATGATTGCGGGCAAAATGGCCGAAGTCTGCGCCGCACATGGCGCACAATTCGTCTTTAAGGGCTCTTACGACAAGGCTAATCGTACATCGCTGGGCGGCAAACGGGGGCTAGGGATGGATGAGGGTCTAAAGGTCATGCAGTCCGTCAAGGACAGTATCGGCTGCCCGGTCCTGACAGACATACACGCGCCAGAGCATTGTGCGACGGTCGCGGCAACCTGCGACATCATGCAAATCCCCGCATTTCTGTGCCGCCAAACCGATCTGCTTTTGGCCGCTGGCGAAACGGGCGCCGTGATTAACGTCAAAAAGGGGCAATTTCTGGCGCCTTGGGACATGCCCAATGTGGTCGCCAAGATCGAAAGCACCGGCAACAAACGCATCATGCTGACAGAGCGTGGCGCCTCTTTTGGCTATAATACGTTGGTTGCAGACATGCGGTCGCTGCCGACAATGGCACGCACCGGTTATCCTGTCGTGATGGACGCGACCCATTCGGTTCAGCAACCCGGCGGCATGGGTGGATCATCCGGTGGACAGCGCGAATTTGCGCCCGTTATGGCGCGCGCGGCGGTTTCACTTGGGATTGCCGCGGTCTTTATCGAAACCCATGAAGACCCCGACAACGCGCCCTCTGACGGGCCAAATATGATCCCGCTGGACCAAATGGATGCATTGATCAAAAGCCTTATGGGATTTGATCAACTTGCCAAGGCCGATCCGCTGCGGGTGTGACAGACTGATCCGACCTGCTATGATGTTGTTGTAGCTTTGCGGGTTTTCATTATGCGCCTTTTCCTTGCCTTGGTCCTTTGCCTGGGTTGTGCCTTTCCAAGTCTGGCGCAAGACGCCACCGGCCCGATCACAACCGAAAACTCTGCGCAGCAAGACGCCGCAATCGCGGTCCGCATCAGAGAAATTTTGACAGAGCTGGAAATCTACGACGACGTCACCGTCAACGTGAACGAAGGCGTTGTCACACTGCGAGGGACCACTGCCTCAAGTCTGGAGGCGTCGGAACTTGATCCGCTTGCCGCCCGCGTTGAAGGTGTTGTCGCCGTGCGCAACCAGGTGACCGAAACGACCGATCTTGTCCGCAGACTTGACCCCGCGATGGACCGCTTTCGGGCGCGGATCGAGCAAATCATCATTTTCTTGCCACTGGCATTGGTGGCCGCGGTTGTCTTTGCTGTTGTGGTGTTTGTCGGCTTCGGCTTCGCGCGGCTCAGGCAACCATGGGAACGTTTGGCGCCCAATGCTTTTGTCGCCGATATCTACCGACAACTGCTAAGAATCACTTTCGTCATTTTCGGTATCATTATTGCGTTGGACATCCTGAACGCGACCGCATTGCTTAGCACGATCCTTGGCGCGGCGGGCATTATCGGTCTGGCATTGGGATTTGCAGTGCGTGACACCGTCGAGAATTTCATCGCCTCGGTGATGTTATCGTTCCGCCAGCCATTTCGGCCCAATGATACGGTCGAAATCAACGGGGACACTGGCAAAGTCATCCGCCTGACAAGTCGCGCCACGATCCTTTTATCATTCGACGGCAACCATATTCGCATCCCGAACGCTGTGGTCTTCAAAAGCCGCATCATCAATTACACCAAGAACGCCGAACGGCGCTTTATGTTTTCGATCATTGTGGACCGTGATGCAGATCTGCAGGAAACACGCAATCTGGTGGCCCAAACCGTGCAGGATTTGCCTTTTGTACTGACGGAACCGGCCGCCCAGACATGGATCGAAGCACTTGGCCCTGCGGGTGTCGAACTGGTTATCACAGGGTGGGTCGATCAAAACGCGACATCCATCGTTCTCGCAAAAGGAGAGGCACTGCGACAGGTCAAGCTGGCGATCCAAGCAGCAGGCATTGTGATCCCGGATGCAACGCAGGCCATCGAGATCAAACGCGACAGGCCGGATAAGCCAACAGAACCACGCGAAAGCACCCTTGTGGAGCAAGTGAACGCGACTGATGATGCGGCTTTGGAACGCATTGTTGATGCTGAACGCGGCCTTGAAAGCACCGAAGACTTGTTGCGCGAAGAAAGCCTGAAAGAATGACGCATTTCTTTGCAAACAGGGCTTGAACCGCCGCCCCCTTCGCAGTATTCACCCCCTCGCTGATGGGGTGTAGCCAAGCGGTAAGGCAACGCTTTTTGGTAGCGTGTACCGTAGGTTCGAATCCTACCACCCCAGCCAGC
>CBDTYC010000256.1:0-4255 GCA_965364495.1 uncultured Yoonia sp.
CCAATTGCCAGAGTTATTGTAAGTGGCCCAAGCAGTGCCCACATCGCCGAGCGCCCCGCCGCACGAGTGACGACCAGTTCGGATGACCGCGCGATGGCAAGAAAGAAGGCAATTGCAGCAAGAATCATAATCAGCGGCAACATCCGGTAAAGGGTGCGTGGCCCGTTCAGCAGACTGAGCACGATCACATCAACCATCGTGGCGTCTGCGCTTGAAAACCGGCGCAGTTGTTCGACCAGATCGACGGAGCCGATGATCAGGATGAAAACGCCCGTGACTCCCAGAAAGGACATCAGAAACCGTCGCGCAAAGTACATATGCAAGATCATGCCGCACTACCTTCCGGGATGCGGCGTTTGAAAAGATAGGGGCGTCCCGACCAAAACAGCAAAAACCACACGATCACAAAGCCCGCAATATTCTGGAAGTATGTCGCGAACCAGAGCTCTGGCGCGCCGCGGGCGAGGTTGAGGCCAACGGTTTCGAAGGCCTTGATCAAAACGATCAGCATGATGGCCATGACAATCTGTTTCCAAACCCCGAAACGGCTGAAACCACCGACCATCAAAGCGGAAAAGCCCAACAATGCGCCCACGGTCGCAAGGATGGCCTGACTAAAGCGGTCATGGCCCCGAGCGATCAACTCTGCCTCTGACCGGCGGGTCTCGGCGACCAGTTCGGGGGTCGGGTTAAGTAGCTCCAATGTGGATAGCTGACGTTCACTGCGCCTGCTTGATGATCGTTCACCGGTCAAGGCGCTGATATTGAATGCAAAGTCGTCAAATGTCGTCGTAAAAAGCCGCTGATCAGATGCGGTGTAGGTCTGGATCAGGCCGTCGATCATCACAAGTTGCGTGGTGTCGCGTTCGCGCACCAGAAATGCCTGTGATGCGGTATATGTCACCTGCCGTTCGGGCGAACGCACATCCGACAGAAAAATATCCGAGAGCGCACCGGTGGGGGTGATCTCGCGAATGTAGAAAGTCACGCCATTTGCGGGCTCGATGAACTGCCCTTCGGTCAGAAGCCGTGCCGTCACGTTCTGGGCGATGTCGGTTTGCCGTTCCGCCAACCGCGTTATGCTGACGGGAATAATGAAATGCAGAAGAATGGATAAGAAGAACGCGACGATAAGCCCGAAAAACAGAACCGGTCGTACCAATCGAAACGGCGAGAAACCCGCTGCCTGTACCGCGGTCAGCTCTGCCTCTGTGGACATGCGGTTCGTGACGTAAACGGCTGCGGCAAAGCTCGCCAAAGGCATCGCCAACTGTATGACCGATGGCAGCGAAAGTGCACTGAATTCCAGAAAAACGTTAAAGGACTGCCCGTCAGCGATCAACTGGTCGAACAGGACCACGGCGCGGTTGATCCAGTAGATCAACACAAGGATCAGGCTGAAAAAGCCAAACAGCACCATAAGCTGCGACAGGAAATATCTGTCAAATTTTGCCAATGCCGTGTCCTTTTTGGTGGCGCCCTGCCTGCTTGGCGCCAAGCTAGCGCAACACTGCGACGGATTGAACAGCTATCTGGTCATTAGGAGGGGCGCGGGCTACCTATTGCCAAAGCAGTTTCGCAACAGGCAGGAGCCCCCATGACAAAGCCCGCAGAAATCCAGTTCAAAGAGGTCGATCTTGATGCTTTGGCCACTGCCACCGGCAAGATCGCAGTATTCGTCAGTGCCGACGGAAAAATGGATGCGGGCGCGCGCAAGGTCAACACTTTAGGACGCAAAACTCTGGGGCGGTTTATCGCCAGCGAAGCTTTTGAAAAGATGGCCGTCGGCGATCTTGCCAACCTGTCATACCCTGCCGGACTTGCAGCCGAAGCTGTCTGCGTCATCAAATTGGGCCGCCGTCCGTCCAGTCAGGAGGCCCGCAAGGCCGGTGCGCAACTGGCAAAAACACAGGGTGGCAAAGCGCTTTTGGTTTTGGCGGGCAGTATTGGGCGCACGGAAGAGATTGCTTTGGGGTTTGCGTTGCGCGGATACGACTTCGATACGCACAAATCTGCCGAGAAAAAACCCAAAGGCGCAGTCACCTTCATGGTTGGCAAACCCGAAGCCGTAGCGAAATTAGCAGCCCCAATGGCCGCCATTGCCGAGGGTGTGTTTTTTACGCGCGATCTGACCAATGAGCCTGCCAATGTCCTGACAACCGATGATTTCGCGGTGCGCTTGGCTGCGATGCAGGACCTTGGGCTTGATGTGGAGATCCTTGAAGAAGCGGATCTTGTGAAACTGGGGATGCGCACGTTGCTGAGCGTCGGGCAGGGGTCCGACAGCCCGTCCAAGGTCGTTGTGATGTCCTGGAACGGTGGCGGAAAAGAGGCGCCTTTCGCCTTGGTAGGCAAAGGTGTGGTCTTTGATACCGGTGGTATCAGCCTCAAACAGGCCAGCGGCATGGAAGATATGACGATGGATATGGGCGGTGCTGGCGTCGTTGCTGGTGTGATGCGGACGCTGGCGCTGCGCAAGGCCAAAGCCAATGTTGTGGGGCTTGTCGGGTTGGTTGAAAACATGCCGTCAGGCAATGCCACCCGCCCGGGTGACGTGGTCAAGTCCATGAAGGGCGACACGATTGAAATCATCAACACGGATGCCGAAGGGCGTTTGGTACTGGCCGATGTGCTTTGGTACGCACAAGAACGGTTCAAACCTGTCGGCATGATCAATCTCGCCACGCTAACCGGCGCGATTATGGTGGCGCTTGGACACGAGAATGCTGGTTTGTTTTCGAATTCCGATGAATTGAGCGATGCGTTCCTGAAAGCCGCAGCAGCCGAGGGCGAAGGCGCGTGGCGGATGCCGCTCAGTCCGGCCTACGACGAACTGATCAAATCACGGATTGCCGATATCAAAAACGTCGGCGGACGTTTTGCGGGGTCAATCACAGCGGCACAGTTCTTGCAGCGTTTTGTCAAAGAAGATGTGCCTTGGGCGCATCTGGACATTGCAGGCACGGCCAGCGTGAAAAAGGAAACGGCGCTTGCACCTGCGGGTGCGACAGGCTGGGGTGTCATGGCGCTGAACCGGTTGATTGCGGATAAGTACGAGCATTAAATGGGCGCGGTTTATTTTTATCATCTGACGACAACGCCACTTGAGGCGACCTTGCCAATGCTGGTGGGCAAGGCGCGCGAAGCCGGATGGCGGGTATTGGTGCGCTGTGCTGATCAGACGCTCACGACACGGTTGGATGAGGTGCTGTGGCAAGGGCCCGAAGACGGTTTTCTGCCGCACGGCATAGCGGGTGGACCACATGACGCGCATCAACCTGTGTTGCTTGGCGATGTGCCCAGCGATGGCTTCGGGTGTTTGATGAGCGTCGCAGGCGCTGCTGTGACCGAAAACGAAGTCAAGGCCTGCGCGCGTGTCTGCATCTTGTTTGACGGGCACAACGACAGCGCCCTTGATCATGCGCGCGGGCAGTGGAAAACGCTGACCGATGCGGGATGCAGCGCACAGTATTGGGCACAACAGGACGGGCGCTGGACCAAGAAGGCCGAAAAATAGGGCGGATCAGGGTCCAGCCTACCGGTTCTAGAACGCAAAGCTTGCGTCAAAATCCTCGGGCAGTTGTGTGACAGGGGCGGCGCAAGCGCCCAACAGCAGCATAAGCGCCAAACATCTGATCATCGCGTCAAAACCAATTCGCCGTTTGAAATCTCGAGCCGATCATAAAGCCCAAGATAGGTCATGCCAAGCAGCGACGTGTCCATCTCTCCGCCATTTACGACGGCGGTGACGCCACGATCGGTCAGCCCTTCCAGCGTTACCTGATCCAGAACCACCGGCGCTGTGCGGACAACGCCGTTTGCTGTATTGGCGCTGCGTGAATATGTCAGTGCCGCAGGATCAAGACCGATCAGTGCCGCATCACGCTGCGACAGGACAACTTGACTGGCGCCAGTGTCGACAATGAAGCTGACGGGTGTGCCGTTGATGTCCAGTGTCAGGCGGTAGTGTCCGTCAAATCCGCGCGGCACAGCGATAGTGTTCGCATCAACCAAGGTCTGACGCGGGTTTACATCGCGGCTGATGTCGTCCCACAAACCGTAAGCACCAACGACACCGACAAAGATCAGCGCCCAGATGGCTGCTTGCTGCGCCATTTTGCCCATGTTGGACCGGCCCGCAACAATGGCAGAGCCGCCAATCGCTGCCGCGAGCAAGACCAGATAGGTCAGTTGCATGATTTGATCGGTACTCATGGGAACGATATAGGCATTAGCCGCCGATCCCCAAACCCCT
>CBDTYC010000257.1:0-4236 GCA_965364495.1 uncultured Yoonia sp.
TTGTACGACTTGAGTGCCATGTTAGCTTCTTCCGTTTGCTTGGCGGGCCTCGAGAGACCCTGATGTTATAGGCCCCCGTAGGTGCCCGATTTAGAGTGCCGGAGATAACCCCGACCTTACCGTAGGCCAAGGTTACCCCCGGCATCTGGCAATACCACAAAGACCCCGGAACGAATCCGAGGCCAAGCGATTGCGGGGATGTAGCAGGGAGGGGTGGGGGTGTCTATAGCGCGCTGCCAAATTAACCGGGTTTGAGGCGCTAAATGATTCACCCCGGAATCAAGCCGCTGGCCCCTAGTTTTGCTTGGGCAACTTCACCCCCACCTGCCCTGCATAGACCTTGGCCACGGCTGCATCATCTTCACCACCCAGCCCCTGCGCCGCTGCTTTCATGAACTGCCCCAGCGCCGCCTGTGTCACTGGTGCTGCGAACCCTGCGGCTTGCGCGATATCCAATACGATCCCCAGATCTTTGGGCCAGATATTCACCGAACTATGCGGAGTGTAATCCCCCGCCACGATATGCGGCGCGCGGTTCTCCAGCATCCAACTGGTGCCCGCGCATTCGGGGATCACTTCGACGAACTTCTCGGGGCTCACGCCTTGGGTGATGCCAAACGTCATCGCCTCTGCCATCGCCGCGATGTGGACGCCAGCCAGCAACTGGTTCACCGCCTTCATCGCGGACCCTGCCCCGGCCTGATCGCCCAGATTGAATACCTTTTCCGCTGTGGCATCCAAGATGCCCTGCGCTGCCGCGAATGCCTCGGCGCTGCCAGAGGCCATCACCGACAGCTTGCCCTGTGCGGCTTTCATCGCCCCGCCAGAAATCGGGGCATCAAGGTAATGCACGCCGTAGGCCGCGCATTGCTCTGCCATATCGCGGGCAAAGGCGGGCGGAACGGTGGCGCAGGCCATAACCACACTACCGGCCTTCATTTTGCGCACCCCGCCCTCATCCCCGAAAAGCACCGCCTTGGTCTGGGCCGCATTCAGGACAACCACGACCAATGCGTCACGCTGGCCCAGCACAGCGTTCAACGCACCCGGCGCGCCGCCTTCGGATAAAAACCGTGCGGCAGTGGCGGAATTTATGTCGAACCCGTGGGTGATATGCCCCGCCGCCAAAACCGATTTCGCCATGCCATAGCCCATCGAGCCAAGGCCGATAATTCCAACGTTTTGCTGTGTCGTCATGGGGTGTTCCTTTGCGATTAACGCTCTAGCGCGCCTTTGCCTGCGATGATCTTATCACGAAACTTGGCAATCCGCGCGATGCGCGTAGCGGGTTGCTTGGCTTGGCTCAGGTTGAAAGCATAGCTTTTCTGGCGGCCTGGTGTCAGGGCATAAAACGCGTCTGCCAATTCCGGATCGGCATCAAGTGCATCAGTCAACTCGTCTGGGGTCGGGACTTCGCGCACAACTTTCGGCGCCTTCACCCCCGCATCGGCATAACCCATCGCCTCGTTCAGGTAGGCATGGATTGTCTTGGCACGGCCCGCGACGTCGTCGGTCGCGCTAAAGCGGATCATGCTTGCTGTCTGGGCGTTTGCACCTTGCTTTTCCAGCACGGCATCGGGGTCAGTCAACAAGGCAGCTTCAAAGAATGTCAGCCGGAAATCACTGCGAAAGGCGCCGATAATTGCGATGTTCCTACCTGCATGCATATAACACGGGTGGCCCCATTTGACCGTTTCAACCAGCCCGACATCTAGGCAGATCGTCCGCAGGTCATTAAGCCCCTTGGACCAAAGAGCCGTTGAACAATCGGTAGTGCCAAAACGGTCGCAACGGCCACAGCCTTTTGTGAAATAGTCTTCGATTTGCGTGATCATCATGGTCGAAATGCTATTGCAGAGGGTCGCACCCACACAAGAAGAAACCGCATGACGACCGGCCGACTGGCCCAATAGGCGCGACCAGAGTGACCACTCATACCCACATGACCCCGCAAGTCATGGACGGCGATCACAAATGCGCGACAGTGTAGGCTCCGCCCCGATCAACAGCGAAGATCCCGCCAGTGCTTTCATATCCAGCGCTGATCGGCAAAATGATACACCGCATCCAACGCGCGTCCCGGCCGATGCCCCATGTGGTTGCCGTTTTTCGCACCCCCCAAGGGACCGAATGAGTTCAAGTCTTGCAAGCTCTGGCACAAATCCCTCAGGGCTATATTCGAATGCCCCGCGAAACAAAAAAGGCCCCCGGTTTTCACCGAGGGCCTTCATTCATCCAACGACGCCTGATTTACAGACCAGTAGATACGTCGATTGTGTTGCCCTCTTCGAGCGTCACATAGGCTTTTTTCACGTCCTTACGGGTACCGAGCGCGCCACGGAAGCGCTTTACTTTACCTTTGGTGATCGTGGTGTTGACCGCTTTGACCTTTACACCAAACAAAGCTTCAACAGCTTGCTTGATCATCGGCTTGTTCGCGTCGATTGCCATTTCGAAAACAACGGCATTGGCTTCGGAAGCCATTGTTGCTTTTTCAGTGATGATCGGCTTGCGGATCACATCGTAGTATTCTGCTTTGGCGTTCATGCTAAACGAGCCTCCAGAGCTGCGACACCTGCTTTGGTCAGGACAAGTGTGTCCGACTTCAGGATGTCATACACGTTTGCGCCCATAGACGGCAGAACGTTGATGGTTGAGATGTTCGCGGCGGCACGTTTGAAGTCAGCGTTGACCTCTGCACCGTCGATGATCAGCGCGCGCTTCCAACCCAGCGAACCGACCATTTTGGCCAGCGCGGATGTCTTGGCGTCTTTGACATTGATGTCATCGACGATCACCAGCTCGCCTGCGGCCACTTTCGCGGACAGGGCGTGCTTGAGACCAAGCTTGCGGAACTTCTTTGGCAGATCATGCGCGTGGCTACGGGGTGTCGGGCCCTTGTATGTACCACCGGAACGGAAGATCGGAGCACCACGGGAACCGTGACGTGCGCCACCGGTGCCCTTTTGGCGATAGATCTTCTTGGTGGAATAGCTCACTTCGGAACGACCCAGTACATCGTGTGTACCTGCCATTGCCTTGTTGCGCTGCCAGCGAACGACGCGGTGCAAGATGTCCTTGCGTGGCTCAAGACCGAAGATTTCGTCGTTCAGTTCGACGGAACCAGCAGCTTTGCCGTCCAGTTTGATTGCATCAGCCTTCATTATTTCTCACCTTCTGTCGGCGCGGCATCATCTGCCGAGGCTTCATTTGCTGTGTCTGCTTCGGCAGCTTCCAGCGCGGCTTGTTCTGCTTCAGCAGCGGCCTGTGCGGCAGCAGCCTCTTCAGCAGCAGCAGCGGCAGCAGCTTCTTCAGCCAAACGCTTTGCTTCTTCGTCCATAGACTTGAGGCCAGCAGGGTACATCACGTTCTCAGGAGTTGGCTTCTTCACCGCATCCTTGATTGTGACCCAGCCACCTTTGGAGCCTGGAACAGCGCCTTTAACCATGATCACGCCACGGTCAGCATCTGTCTTAACAACTTGCAGGTTCTGTGTGGTCACGCGGGCAGAACCCATATGGCCGGCCATCTTCTTGCCTTTGAAAACCTTGCCCGGATCCTGACACTGGCCAGTAGAACCGTGCGAACGGTGGGAAACGGACACACCGTGTGTCGCGCGCAAACCGCCAAAGTTGTGACGCTTCATCGCACCGGCAAAACCTTTACCGATCGATGTGCCGCATACGTCAACGTACTGGCCTTCGAAGTAATGGTTCGCAGTCAGCGTTTCGCCCACATTGATCATGTTCTCGGGGGCAACGCGGAACTCGGCGACCTTGCGCTTTGGTTCAACTTTCGCCGCTGCGAAGTGACCGCGCATCGCTTGGGATGTGCGCTTTGCTTTGGCATTGCCTGCACCCAGCTGAACAGCTGTGTAACCGTTGGTGTCAACGGTACGCTGTGCAACAACCTGCAGGTTTTCGAGTGAAAGAACGGTCACAGGAATCTGCTTGCCGTCTTCCATGAAAAGCCGGGTCATGCCGACTTTCTTTGCGATAAGTCCGGTACGGAGCATGTGTTCTACTCCTTACACGGAAATCTGGACGTCAACGCCAGCAGCGAGGTCGAGCTTCATCAGCGCGTCCACAGTCTGTGGTGTCGGGTCCACGATGTCGAGAAGACGCTTGTGCGTACGGATCTCGAACTGATCACGGGATTTCTTGTCAACGTGTGGACCACGAAGAACAGTGAACTTTTCGATCTTGTTTGGAAGTGGGATCGGTCCACGCACAGACG
>CBDTYC010000258.1:0-4225 GCA_965364495.1 uncultured Yoonia sp.
GTGACGTTCGATCAGACCTTTCAATTGGTCTTCCCAATGCGCGACGGTCACAGGGCAAGTCACCAGCGTTTCCATGTTGATCAGGTCAGCCGCTTGGCCTTTCGGATCATAGATGTAGGACATGCCACCAGTCATACCGGCACCAAAGTTCGCGCCGATCGATCCAAGGATAACCGCCACACCACCGGTCATATATTCGCAACCGTTCGTGCCGCAGCCTTCAATCACGACATGCGCACCAGAGTTGCGCACAGCGAAACGCTCGCCCGCACGACCAGCGGCGAACAGATACCCCGCAGTCGCACCGTAAAGCACCGTATTCCCGATAATGGTGTTGTCAGAGGCGACAAGGGGGCTCACCATCGGCGGACGTACAACAATCGTGCCGCCAGACAGACCTTTGCCGACATAGTCGTTGGCATCGCCCGACACCTCAAGCTTTAGACCCGGAGCGGCGAAGGCACCCAGTGATTGCCCTGCAGACCCGCGCAGCTTCACGGTCAGGTGGTCCGGCTGCAGCGCGTTGCGCATTCCGAATTGCTGAACAATGTGGCTCGAAGTGCGCGTACCGATGGTCCGCAGCGTGTTCTGCACCGCGTAGTCCAGTTGCATCTTTTCACCGTCATTCAAGAATCGCGCGGCATCCTGCACGATTTGGGCGTCCAGCGTGTCATCGACAACGTTGCGCGGCTTGTTGCGGTCGTAGGTGATCTTGTTGGCCCCATCGACCGTGATCAACAGCGGGTTCAGGTCCAGATCGTCCAGATGTGCAGAACCACGCGAAACCTGCGTCAGCAGGTCGGCACGTCCGATCACATCATCCAACGACCGCGCGCCGATGCTGGCAAGGATTTCCCGAACTTCGGTGGCGTAGAATGTGATCAGGTTCACGACCTTGTCGGCGTTGCCGGTAAACTTGTCGCGCAGGGCTTCGTCTTGGGTACACACACCCACGGGGCAAGTGTTCGACTGGCACTGGCGGACCATGATGCAGCCCATCGCGATCAGGGCGGCAGTACCGATCCCGTATTCTTCGGCACCCATCATCGCGGCCATGACAATGTCACGACCTGTGCGCAAGCCACCGTCGGTGCGCAGGGTGATACGTTCACGCAGGTTGTTCATCGCCAGAACCTGATGCGCCTCTGTGAGACCCATTTCCCATGGCAAGCCTGCATATTTGATCGACGTCGCAGGCGATGCACCTGTGCCGCCGTTGTGCCCCGAAATCAGGATCACATCGGCCTTGGCCTTGGCCACACCAGCTGCAATCGTGCCCACACCGGAGGACGACACCAGCTTAACGGTCACCTTGGCGCGCGGGTTGATCTGCTTAAGGTCATAGATCAGCTGTGCCAAATCCTCGATCGAGTAAATGTCGTGGTGCGGGGGCGGCGAAATCAGGGTTACACCCTTGGTCGAGTGACGCAAACGTGCGATCAGTTCGGTCACCTTCATTCCGGGCAACTGGCCGCCTTCGCCGGGTTTCGCGCCTTGGGCGACCTTGATTTCCAACTCCTCGCAGGCGTTCAGGTATTCCGCTGTGACACCGAAACGGCCAGAAGCCACCTGCTTGATCTTCGCAGAGGGGTTGTCACCATTGGGTTCAGGGTGGAAGTGCGCCGGATCTTCGCCGCCTTCACCACTGTCGGACTTGGCACCGATGCGGTTCATTGCCACGTTCAGCGTCTTGTGCGCCTCGGGGGACAAAGCACCCAAGGACATGCCGGGGGTTACGAAACGCTTGCGGATTGCAGTGATGCTTTCGACCTCTTCAATCGGTACCGCTGTGCCGAGTGGCTTGATAGCCAAAAGGTCGCGCAAATGAATGGGCGGGTTCGACTGCATGGATTTGGAATACTGCTGCCACAGCGCATAGCTTGCGTTGTTACAGGCGGCTTGCAGCATGTGCATTGTCTGCGCTTCCCACGCGTGCTTTTCACCCGAACGGCGCGCTTTGTAAAAGCCGCCAATCGGCAGCACATCAGTGCCACCTTTCCAGCCGCGTGCGTGGACTTCTTCCAGCTTCGTTTGAATACCGGATGTACCGATCCCTGAAATGCGGCTGTGCATTCCCGGGAAATATTCGGCAACCATGGCGCGGGACAGGCCCACGGCCTCAAAGTTGAGGCCACCACGGTAAGACGACAGAACCGAAATCCCCATCTTGGACATGATCTTCAGCAGGCCCGCATCAATCGCGGCGCGGTAGCGGTTCATCGCTTCGGTCAATGTGCCATCAATCAGGCCACGGCGCAGACGATCCGCAATGGAATCTTGCGCCAGATAGGCGTTCACCGTGGTCGCGCCACAGCCGATCAGGACGGCAAAATAGTGTGGATCAATACATTCTGCAGAACGCACATTGATCGAACAGAAAGTCCGCAACCCTTTCTTGGTCAGACCCGAATGCACCGCAGAGGTCGCAAGGATCATCGGCATCGGCAGACGGTCCTCTGACTGGTGTTGGTCGGTCAAGACGATATGACCTGCACCAGACCGTACGGCATCTTCGGCCTCTGAGCGGATACGCTCTAGCCCTGCATTCAGAGCGCCACGATCCATTTCAAAGGTACAGTCGATAAACGCAACACTGTCCCCGAACTGGCGCACCATTTCGTCAAACTCGGCGTTGCCAACAAAAGGGCTGGCCAGTTGCAGGATTTCGGTTTGGGACGAATCTTCGTCCAGCACGTTCTTGAGGTTACCAAAGCGGGTCTTGAGCGACATCACGCGGCTTTCGCGCAGACTGTCGATCGGTGGGTTCGTGACCTGACTAAAGTTCTGGCGGAAGAAATGCGACAGCGGGCGGTACGTCTTGGACAGAACCGCAGATGGCGTATCATCGCCCATCGAGGCGATCATTTCCTTACCGTCTTCGGCCATAGGGGCCAGCACCTGTTCAAGTTCTTCGATGCTGTAACCGGCTGCAACCTGACGTTTGCGCAACTCAGCGCCTTCAAACAGTGCTTTTTCCGGCACGTCGCGCATCAGGTTGTTCAGATCGACGACACGTTCGACCCATTCGCTAAACGGCTGTGCAGCGGCCAGTTTGTCTTTGAGTTCCTTGTCGTGGAACAGACGGCCTTCTTGCATATCAACGGCAATCATCTGACCGGGGCCAAGCGCGCCTTTTTCAACAACGGTTGCTTCGTCAATCGGCACCATGCCGACCTCTGAGCCTGCAACCAGCAGACCATCCCCTGTCACAACATAGCGCAATGGGCGCAGGCCGTTGCGGTCCAGTCCGCCACAGACCCAGCGACCGTCAGTCATAGCCAATGCAGCAGGACCGTCCCACGGTTCCATTACCGCGTTGCAGTATCCGTACATATCCTGCCACGCTTGGGGCATTTCAACAGCTTGCTGCGACCATGCCTCTGGCACCATCATTGTTTTCGCCATGGGTGCATTACGGCCCGCACGAACAAGGACCTCGAACACGGAATCAAGTGCGGACGAATCCGATGCACCCGACGGGATGATCGGCTTGATGTCTTCTGCACGATCACCAAAAGCGTTCGACGCCATGCGGATTTCATGGCTGCGCATCCAGTTGACGTTGCCCTTTAGAGTGTTGATTTCGCCGTTGTGGGCCAACATGCGGAACGGCTGCGCCAACGACCACTGCGGGAAGGTGTTTGTGGAATAACGCTGGTGGTAGATCGCGAATGCGGACTCAAAACGGGCGTCCATCAGGTCGGGATAGAATTCCGCGACCTGTTCGGCCAGCATCATGCCTTTGTAAATGATTGATCGGCAGGACAGCGAACAAACGTAGACGCCTGCGATCCCAGCGGCAGTCGCTGCTTTTTCGATCCGGCGACGGATGATGTAGAGTTCGCGCTCGAACTGCTCTTGATCCATTTCCTTTTCACAACGGATCAGGATTTGTTCGATCTCGGGGCGGGTGGCGTTGGCCTTGTCACCTAGTACTTCGGTGTTCACAGGCACGTGGCGCCAGCCATAAATATAGTGCCCCATGCGCAGCACTTCGGTTTCGACGATAGTGCGGCAACGCTCTTGGGCGGCAAAATCTGTACGGGGCAGGAACACCTGACCAACGGCGATCATTTTGTCGGATTTCGGCTCGTGGCCTGTGCGGCGGATCTGGTCCTCGAAGAATGGAACAGGGATCTGGACATGAATACCTGCGCCATCGCCGGTCTTACCATCTGCATCGACGGCGCCACGGTGCCACACAGCCTTGAGCGCATTGATGCCC
>CBDTYC010000259.1:0-4222 GCA_965364495.1 uncultured Yoonia sp.
GGCATGGTATGACATCCTGTCGGTGATCGCCCTGACGATGGTGGCGTTGTGGCTTTGCGGTGGTTTGCACCGCGATACGCTGCGCCAGCACGGGCGCGCCATTATCGCGATTTCGCTGGCCATTGTTCTGGGGACGCTTTGCATCGTCAGCATCGGTTTGACCGCATTGGGTCTGCCCTTTGGCCTTGCGCTGGTGCTGGCTGCGATCGCGACCGCCACAGCACCTGCGGCAACCAGTGATGTGATTACGCAGTCAGGCATCGACAACGGCTTTACCCGGACTTTGCGCGGGATCGTCGCCATTGACGACGTCTGGGGGTTGGTCGGGTTCAGTGTTGTACTGGTCGTCGTGGCGCAATTGCAAGGCCACCAGCACCTAGCGGGCCTGTCCCACGCCGCATGGGAAATCGGTGGCGCAATCACGCTGGGGCTGGTGATTGGCGGACCTGCGGCCTTGTTGACAGGGCGTCTGCATGACGGCGAGCCGCTTCAGATCGAGGCGTTAAGCCTTGTGTTTCTGTCTGCTGGCCTGTCGCTGTGGCTGGGGGTGTCGTTTTTGATCACCGGCATGGTTGTGGGTGCCGTGATCGTCAATCTGGCAGCACATCACACCAAGGCATTTCACGAAATATCGCATATCCAATGGCCCTTTGTGGTGTTGTTTTTCATCCTTGCAGGCGGGGCGCTGGATGTCGAAGTGGCGGCCACGCTGGGCGGGGTCGGCCTTGGCTTTGTGGTTTTGCGTACCATCGCGCGTCTTGCGGGGGGCTGGGTTGGCGTCTTGATCGCAGGGGAACCCCGACGCAGCGGGCCATGGTACGGACTGGCCCTTTTGCCACAAGCAGGGGTCGCGATCGGCATGTCGCTGATAGCGGCGCAACGATTTGCCGACTGGGGGCCGCAGATCATTGCGTTGACAATCGGCACGACGGTCGTTTTCGAAATTCTTGGGCCGATTGCCACGCTTGTCGCGATCAGACGCAGCGGGCAAGAACGCTAGCAGTAGCTACCAGATGCGCGGCTGGGTCGCTTGGTCGTCGGAGTGCAGATGGCCGATCAGATTGGCCAGCGTAATCACCCCCAACAAGGTGTGACCCTCGACCACCAGAAACTTGCGGGTGCCGGTTTGCGCGATCAGGCTCATTAGCTTATCGACCGGCAGATCGGGCCGGATCGTCGCAGCCATATCAAGACCTGCAAAAACATCACCAACGCGCGTGCTGGTCCAGTTGCCGCGGTCGATTGCGGCAAGCACGTCCTTGTCCATCTGGCCGATCAACACGCCGTCAGCCACCACCGGAGCAAAACTGATCCGGTCTTTGAGCATCACCTGATTGACGAACTCTGACAGGGTCAGGTCCGGCGAAACCACAACGGGGTTGCGGATCATCACATCGCTGGCGGTCTTGCCCGCAAACGTGGTTTGCAGCAGCTGGTTCTGGTAGGCGGACCGTGCCGCACCCAGCACAAAAAAGCCGATCAGGATATACCAGAACCCTGCGGCGGCTGCGCCCTGCAACACCGCCATCAGCCCCAGCACCATCAGGAACGTGCCAAAGAACATACCTGATCGCGCCGCGGTTCTTGTGGCTTTCAGGACATCGCCGTGGCGGTGCCAAAGATAGGCCCGCAGGATGCGCCCCCCATCCATCGGAAAGGCGGGAACAAGGTTAAAACCTGCGATGATCCAGTTGATCATGGCCAGATACAGCAACACGGCCCCAAAGCCGTCAATGCTGCCAATGCTTTGCCAAATCCCGCCAAGCGCCCAAAAGACAAAGCCCAGAACGACGCTCATCGCGGGTCCGGCGGCGGCGATCCACAGTTCCGACATGGCCGAAGGCGGTTCGTTTTCGAGCTCTGCGACGCCACCGAACAAGAACAGGGTTATGGCATTGATCCGCACACCAAAACGGCGTGCGACGATCGAATGGGCCAGTTCGTGCAGCAACAATGACCCGAAAAAGCCAAGCATCGCGACAATCGCCACAATCAAATAGGTCGCACCGGTGTGATCGGGCATCGTGGCGGGAAAATACTGGGTCGCCAGTGTCCACGTGATCAGTCCGGCGATGAAAAACCAGCTTGGGTCCAGCCTGATTTCAAATCCATCCAGATCAAACAGTCTGATCGCGTTTGAGAACATCTTGGAACCTCGTCTTTTGCAGCAGATTATGCGGCAGCCGCCACGATTGAATTGAGCAATGTCAAAACGCCCAGTCAAAAATCCCGCCAGAACAACCGCATGAGCATCCCCGCCACGACCCTTACCAGCAGCCTTTTGTTGTTTGCCGTCTGTGCCGCGATTGTGTGGTTTTCCGGTGCGCGGCTGGCCTATCTAGCCGATGCGCTGGCTGACCGCTTCAAGCTGGCGAAATCGCTTGTGGGCTTGTTGCTGTTGTCGCTGGCCACGTCCCTGCCAGAGGTCGCTACAACCCTTTCAGCGGCGGTCAGTCAGGCACAGAACCTTGTGCTGAATAATCTTTTTGGCGGCATCGCGCTGCAGACTGCCATTTTGGCAATGGCGGATTTCTGGGCGCAGGGGCCGATCACCAACTATCCGCGCAAGGCAAATCACGCGCTTGAGGCAACGCTTCTGGTGCTGTTGTTGTCGCTGACATTGATCATCACCGTGATCGGCGAACCTGTGGCCCTGTTCCGCATCGGTATTGGCAGCGTGCTGATCGGGTTTTGCTATGCGGGCACGATCTGGTTGCTGCGACGCTATGACGGGTCAAGCGACTGGATACCCGTTGATCTGCCCGAACCGCAAGCGCCGCCATTTCTGGATGTCGTCGACGCCGCAATCACCAACCGGTCGCTGATTGTCCAGACCATCGCCGCCTGTGTGGCAATCCTGATCTTCGGCTTGTTGCTGGTGGTTCTGGCAGAGCGTATCGCGGTGCAATCAGGGCTTGGCACCAGTTTTGTGGGCGTGACCTTGCTGGCGGGGGCCACGTCCTTGCCGGAACTGACCACCAGCATCACCGCCGCACGGATCGGCGCCTATACTATGGCGATCTCGAATATCTTTGGCAGTAATCTGATCATGCTGGTTTTGGTGTTTCCGGCTGACATCCTGTATCGGGGCGGACCGATCTTGCAGGGCGCATCACCGACGGTCAGCCTCGCGCTGGCGTTCGGCATTGCGGTGACCGCCATCTATCTGGTCGGCCTGATCGTGCGGCGCAAACCACGGATCGGCGAACTGGGGCTGGATAGCGTGTTGGTGATCGGGACGTTTCTGGCCAGTCTGGGGGCGTATTATTACGTCCGTTAACCGGCTGCCGGAAACTGCACATCCGAAACATCTGCGATAAAGAACGGAAAATAAGCGTCTGTCCCGAATTGATTGCCCGCCTCGACATGTGTGGGGACGGTAAAACCCGCAAAGGTCCGGTATTTGCTCAAGTACCCGCCAAACGGCTGCAACCGATAGACCTTGTCCGCGTTCGCATTGGTCCAGCGTTGGAAATAGACGGTCACAGGACGCCCTTGGGCGTCGACAGTCAGATCAACCTCTTGCACCCGTTCGCCGTTGCTGATGGTCACCCGCGCGGTAGACGCGTCTACAGCCGTCCACGCAATCCCGGGACCGGGCAAAAGCGCGGCGGGGGTCCAGAACACGGCCTCTGCGGCAAAGCGGCCAAAGGCTGCCCGCGCATGATCGCGGGTGCCACCCGTGCGGGCAACAGGTGCCAGACCCATCAGCCAGAAACGTGTCCATTTGCCACTGTCCGACCCCGATACACGCATCAGCCCATTCGAGGCCGACATCCGCCAGACAAATCCGTGCGGCGCTGCCAATGTCTGCGTGGCGGCCATGGCCATGTAAGCGGGCGCCTCTTTTGTCCCAAGGCTGAATTGTCCGGTCATCGCCAGATCGGCCACGGTATAAAGCGGTGTTCCCGCTGCAATGCTAAAGGTGAAATACCGCTTGGCAGGCTCTGGCAGGGTGGCGACCATTGCGGGATCAAACAAGGCGGGGCTTTGCGGTTGAAAGTCCAGCAAACGCGCCCTCTCTTGTCTGTCGGCAAGGATATCAAGGCCGCGCCAAAGGCCCAACGACCCCAGCAGAACAACAAAAGCCGCTATCACAAAGATGCCCATGGTGATTGCCCTAGGTCTGGTGAACATATGTTCCAGGCGCATCACACAGCGGCGGGTGCGTGGGCGAGTCCGTCGGGGGGCCAGAGGACTGCGCGCTGATGCTCGGCCGTGA
>CBDTYC010000260.1:0-4212 GCA_965364495.1 uncultured Yoonia sp.
GCGGGTGATAAATGCGCGCAGAACCAGATTAGACTGTTGGCAAGGCGGAAGTTGGCCTGAAGTCCGGTCCTGCCGCTACGTTGATGCCTTGCACAGGTGCCTCTCAAAGGTCAAAGTAGCCCGAACGATGAGAGGTTGCAGCGCGTGTTCGGGTTTTCCAGAAAATGATATCTGAAACACTGGTGATGATCCCGCCGTTGCTGTGTGATGCACGGGTTTTCGCGTCGCAGATTGCAAGTCTTTCCCGAGAGCATGCCGTGATGGTCGCCCCGGCGACCTGTGGCGAGCGGATGGAGGAAATTGCCAGCCAAATCCTTTCGTGGGCACCTGCAAAGTTCGCGCTGATGGGGATGGGGCTTGGTGGCATGGTCGCGATGGAGATCATCCGCCGCGCGCCAGAACGGGTGACACGGATTGCATTGGCCAGCACCACGCCGCAGGCTGATACGCCCGAAACCGCCGCCGCGCGTGAAACCCAAATCATCGCGGCGCGGGCAGGGCGCTGGGGTGATGTTTTAAGCCATGAGATCAACGCGACTTGGATGGCGGCCAGCAGCGACAAGGTAGAACTGGTGCGGCTATTGACGACGATGGGGCAGGATTTCGGTCCAGAGGCCTATGTCAAACAAACGCGTGCCTTGCAGCGCCGCAAAGATCAGCAGGCAATGCTGGGTCAGGTTCGGCATCCGACATGCATCATGTGTGGACGCCATGATGGACAGTACAATTTGAAACGGTACGAATTTCTGGCGGAATTGATTCCCAACGCGCAGTTGGAAGTGATCGAACATGCAGGCTATTTGCCAACGCTGGAAGCCTCCGATGCGGTCACGGATGCATTGCGTCGCTGGATGAAGCGGCCGCTCGGGCTGCGCCACTAGCGCGGCGCAGCAAGCGTTCTTTAGAGGTTCACAACGTTGCCAGAGCTATCAGCCTGTTGATCCGAATTCGCGTCGATGAAATTCAGTACAAGCGGGCGGATGTTCTTGCGCCAGCTACCGCCTGCGAAAATACCATAGTGGCCAGCACCCGGTTCGACATGGGACGCTTTCTTTGAATCCGGCAATCCGGTCAGCAATCCCAGTGCAGCGAGGCACTGACCCGGAGCAGAGATGTCGTCTTCTTCGCCCTCGACGATTTTTACGGCGACGGTTGTAATCTTGCCGATGTCGACCTTGTGGCCCGCCACGACAAATTCGTTCCGGGCAATTTCGCGCCCTTTGAAGATACGCTCGACGGTTGAAAGATAGAATTCGGCGGGCATGTCCATAACAGCCAGATATTCGTCATAGAATGCGTTGTGGCGATTGTGCTCTGATGCTTCGCCTTTGGCGACTCGGATGATCTCATCGCGGAATGCATTGGCGTGGGTTTCCGCATTCATCGAGATGAAAGATGCCAGCTGAAGCAGACCCGGATAAACGAGGCGGCCCACACCGCGTGATTTAAAGCCGACCCGCTGGATCATCGTGCCCTCAAGCTGGCCCATCGTGACCGACCGACCGAAGTCGGTGACTTCAGTGTGGTTTGCTTCCGGGTCGACTGGCCCACCAATCAACGTCAGCGAACGCGGTTGTGCGGCGGGATCAAGCTCTGCAAGATAGGCCGTTGCGGCAAGTGCAAGTGGCACTGGCTGGCACACAGCTATGACGTGAATGTCGGAACCCAAGGTACGCATGAAGTCCATCAGGTAAAGTGTGTAATCTTCGATGTCGAACTTGCCTGCACTGACGGGAATGTCGCGGGCGTTGTGCCAATCGGTAATATACACGTCGGCATCGGGCAGCAGGCTGATCACGGTTTTGCGCAGCAAAGTTGCATAGTGACCGGACATAGGCGCAACCAGCAACACGCGTCGCTTGCTTTTCTTGCGGCCGGGCATGGTAAAGTGGATCAGGTCGCCAAAAGGTTTTTTGACAACGGTTTCGATGACGACGGGATAATCGCGGCCCTTGTCGCCAGCCACGGGTGGTATGTTCCAGTCAGGCTTGACGATCATACGTTCGAATGTGCGTTCGGTGACTTCGCCCCAAGCTTTCAACCAATCAATTGCAGGGTTTGCGCCCCATGCCATGATTGGGTATGAAGCATATGCGCGTGCCGTCGCGCCAAGCCATTGATTAGTGTTGCGCATGCTTTCCATCAGGTCATAGGTCATCATGTATTTCATTAGATCGGTCTCCGATGGTCACGCGCAAAAATGCTGCAGCTGCAGCATATGCATAGGAATGTTAAAATGACAACAAATGATTTGGCAACAGACAGCGCAGTCAGCCAGAATGTGGCAAAACTAGAGGCGAACCTTGCGAGGGTTGAAGAGCTAACGCAGCGTCTGTTGAAAGTCATGGGCCAAGGGCGTCAGGTTGCCCCTTCATTGCAAGGGCCAAGCCAAGAGCTTTATGTCAAAGCCGCCACTGCCTACATGTCCGAAATGATGAATAACCCCGCCAAACTGATCGAGCATCAGCTGGCGTTCTGGGGTAAATCGGTCAAACATTACGTCGAAGCACAGCATCTTCTGGCACAAGGAAAGCTCGCTCCGCCGAGCGATGAAACCCCGAAGGATCGTCGGTTCTCGCATGAACAATGGGATACGAACCCTTACTTCAACTTTATCAAACAGCAGTATTTGATGAATTCTGCTGCCGTGCAGCAAGCAGTCGAGGATATCGACACGCTCGACGGTGAAGAGAAAAAGCGTCTGCGGTATTTCAGCCAACAGATGATCGATATGATCAGCCCCACGAATTTCCTGCCAACCAACCCCGAGGCATTGGCCTTGGCGGCTGAAACCGAAGGCGAAAGCCTTGTTGCCGGTCTGGAAAACATGATCGCCGACCTGGAAGCCAATAACGGCGATCTGGTCGTGACACTTGCTGACAAGAACGCGTTTACCTTGGGCGAAAACCTTGCAACCACGCCCGGTGCGGTCGTGTTCCGCAATCACTTGTTCGAGTTGATCCAGTACACACCGTCGACCGATAAGGTCTATGAAACACCTTTGATGATCTTTCCTCCGTGGATCAACAAATTCTACATCATGGACCTCAAGCCGCAGAACAGCCTGATCAAATGGGCAGTTGACCAAGGCTACACCGTGTTTGTCGTCTCGTGGGTTAATCCCGACAAAGGCTACCGCGAAACATCGATGACCGATTACGTCGAAGACGGGTACTTGACGGCAATCAAAGAAGTGAAGCAGATCTGCGGCGTCAAGAAAGTCAATGCCGTCGGGTACTGCATCGCAGGCACCACGCTTTCGCTCACGCTCGCGTTGATGAAAAAGCGCAAGGATACGTCTGTGAACGCGGCCACTTTCTTTACAACACTGACCGATTTTTCGGACCGCGGCGAGGTTGGTGTCTTCTTGGACGATGATTTTATCGACGGGATCGAGGCGGAAGTCACCCAAAACGGCATTCTGGACTCTTTCTTTATGTCGCGCACTTTTTCCTATTTACGGTCCAACGATTTGATCTATGGGCCTGCCATCAAAAGCTACATGATGGGCAAGGCGCCGCCAGCCTTTGATCTGCTTTATTGGAACGGGGATGGCACGAATTTGCCGGCCAAGATGTCCGTCGAGTATCTGCGGGGGTTATGTCAAAGCGACAAGTTCGCAAACGAAGGTTTCGAGATCGCGGGCGAAACGGTTCATTTGAAGGATGTCACCGTGCCGCTTTGTGCGATTGCCTGCGAGACGGATCACATTGCCGCATGGAAAAGCAGCTATGCGGGCGTGGCCAAGATGGGGTCAAAGGACAAGACATTCATTCTGTCCGAGAGCGGCCACATCGCGGGGATTATTAACCCGCCAAGCAAGAACAAGTATGGACACTATACCAACCCTGAAATGGGCCTGACCGCAGACGACTGGTATGCGTCTGCCGACAAACATGAAGGGTCGTGGTGGCCCCGTTGGGACGCTTGGCTATCCAAGAAATCGGGCAAGATGGTCGAGGCAAGAGAGCCTGGAACCGACGAAAATCCGGTCCTGGCGCCTGCTCCGGGGACTTATGTAAAAGCTAAGTAATTGTAAAGTTTGGTGTTTCTGCAGGTGCGAAATTATTTATGCCGCAGTGCAGAAAAAGCTTGAAATGCTGCAGCGCAGCATTCATATTGGTGTCAGAAATTAATAGCGGATTCGGTTCCGCACTGACCCAAACAGAAAGGCTTCTACAATGGCTAACACTGCACAAGACTTCACAGCGA
>CBDTYC010000261.1:0-4206 GCA_965364495.1 uncultured Yoonia sp.
CAGCGTACTGGCCGGATAGTTCGGTCAATGCGGCAGCAGCTTCGCCTTTCAGGATCATATCAAACAGGTCAAGAACGCGCCCGCGATCTGCAAGCCCCAGCATCGCCCGAACCTGATCAGCTGTCGTTTCACCCGCTCCGTGGCTGATTGCCTGATCCAGCAGCGATTGCGCATCGCGCGCAGACCCTTCGGCGGCGCGTGTGATCAATGCCAGCGCCTCGTCGGTGATCTCGGCGCCTTCAGCCGTTGCAATCTTGCGCAGCAGTGCAATCTGGGTTTCGGGTTCAATGCGGCGCAAATCAAAGCGCTGGCAGCGCGACAAAACGGTCACCGGAACCTGCCGGATTTCGGTCGTCGCAAAGATGAACTTCACATGCTCTGGCGGTTCTTCGAGTGTTTTCAAAAGCGCGTTGAACGCGTTCTTGGACAGCATGTGCACTTCGTCGATGATATAGATCTTAAAGCGGGCAGAGGCCGCGCGGTAATGTACGCTGTCGATGATTTCGCGGATGTCGCCCACGCCGGTGCGCGATGCGGCGTCCATTTCCATCACGTCGACATGACGACCTTCCATGATCGCCACGCAGTGTTCGCATTTTCCGCAAGGTTCGGTTGTGGGGCCACCTGTGCCGTCAGGCCCGATGCAGTTCATGCCCTTTGCGATGATCCGTGCTGTCGTTGTTTTACCGGTGCCGCGAATGCCTGTCATGATGAAGGCCTGCGCAATACGGTCCGCTGCAAACGCGTTCTTTAGCGTCCGCACCATCGCATCCTGACCCACCATATCGGCAAAGGTTTCAGGCCGGTATTTACGGGCGAGCACTTGGTAACTGGGTTGATCGGTCATAGCGGCTTTCGCAAGGATTCGGACGTCGTGTCAGACTAGGGGCAGCGACCGCAGAGGTCTAGTTGGTCAAAGCGACCAGAGGATCACGCCGGTCGCGACTGCGGCAAAGGTCATGATTGCGGCCAAGCGGGTGTAGTTGCGTGACGGCGTGGCCTCGATATCGCGTTCATTAAGGCGCGCGAACGTCTGGCAGGCCTGATTGCGGGCGGACCAGAAGATCGCGATCGCGACACCAAGAAAGATCGTCGCAACCAGTTTAGCCGCCCAAGTCGGGTCAAATGCGCCGAAGACGGCTTTGAGGCCGATTGCCACACCAATTGCGCCCAGGCCCGTTCCCATCCAACTGGAAAAGGTGCGTTCATTGGCCATGATCGTGCGATCCTCGGACCATTCAGTGCGCTTTTGCGCTTGTTCGTTTTCCTCTGACATGGCTGTTGATATAGCAGGTTTATCGCGCACTGCGAGGTGCGGAATGCAGAGGCGGCCAAGTTGACATCATTCGCGATCCATAAAATCGCCGTGGCAGGCGGAATTCTGGCGATTGCCCCCATGCCGGGACGTGGAGGGGCCTATGCGTCAGATTTCTCCAGAATTGTAGACTGGGCGCCGTCTTTGGTGATTTCTGTGGTCGAAGCGCCCGAGTTCTTGGCCGATGATATGAGATTGTTGGAATCGGACCTTGCAGCGTTAAAGATCGCTTGGCGCCACATTCCGGTGCCTGACTTTGGTGTGCCGACCAGTCTTGATTGGCCAGAGATATGTTCGGCTGTTCTGTCGCGATTAAGGGCAGGCCAGCATGTCCTGATCCACTGTATGGGTGGTTGCGGCAGGTCAGGCATGTTCGCCCTCCGGCTGATTATCGCAGCCGGAGAACCAGCGGATGCGGCGCTGGTCAGGTTGCGTCAAACACGCCCGTGCGCCGTTGAAACAGACGCACAAATGGCTTGGGCGATGCAAGACGCAGTGCGGGGCTAACGGCCCTTTTTCTGGATAGCAGCACGATACATTTTGCCTTGCTTGCGCCCGCGTTCGCGTGATTGCGCGATGGTCTGGGTTGCATGCTCGTTTTCGCGTTTGAGTTTCCTGAAACGCTCCAGCCGATCAGGATCGATTTCGCCCGAAGCAATCGCCGCCTGCACCATGCAACCCGGCTCGGTCTCATGCTCGCAGTCGCGGAACTTGCAATGCAGCGCGCGTTCGGAAATTTCAGGGAATGTCGCGTCGATACCGAAAGCAACCTCTGCCACGCCAAGGCCGCGCATGCCGGGTGTGTCGATCAGCCACCCGCCTGTCGTCATGCGGTGCAGGGAACGGCCCGTCGTGGTATGCCGCCCCCGCGCATCGTCTTCGCGGATGTCTTGGGTCAGCGCGTTGCCGCCAGTTAATGCGTTCGCAATTGTTGTTTTACCCACACCTGATGAACCGGCCAGAGCTACGGTTTGACCTTTGCCGCACCAAAGCGCAAGAACGTCGGCCACATCGTCTTTTTTGGCGTCAAATGCGATCACCTCAAGGTTTCGGCCAAGCTGACGGGCTTGGTCTATATAGCTCTCTGGATCGTCGCACTGATCGGCCTTGGTCAGCAAGATCACAGGCGTGATCATCGCGTCATGCGCAAGGGCGAGGTACCTTTCGAGCCGGGCAGGGTTGAAGTCGTTGTTGCACGATGAAGTAATGAAAAGCGTATCCAGGTTCGCCGCGATTAACTGCTTGTCGCCGGTGTGGTATTCGGTGCCACGTGTCAGCTCTGTCTGGCGATCCAGAACGCGGATCAGTCGGTGCTGTTCTGTCGCGCAAAGCACCCAATCGCCCACGGCGACGGCAGCAGTCGTGATGCCCGGATCAAGAGTCATTTCAAGCGGACCGATTTCGGAAAATCCCACGACGCGGTCGCGGTGGACTACCGCAATGCGGGCGGGGGTGAGTGTTTCCAGCTCTTCGATTTCAAGCTGGGACATATAGAATGGCGACCAACCCAGGTCGGCACGTGTGAGATCTGTCAATGGATCGTCCTCGTCACAAAGTGGGGATGCGCTGGCAGCCTGTGGCGTTCAGCGGGAACCGGACGAGGGTGCTGAAATAGCGTCAGCGTACCCGGACCGGGAGGGTATTTGTGGCGACAATCATCAACATCCTCCTTTGTCTGGACGTGGTTCGCAATTCAAGCAGACGATGTGAGATGACAGTGCAACCTCACTTTGTCTGGCATGGCGTTTGCCTGCGGCAAATCGTTTAGGTGAGAGGCTGACAACGACCCAAGCGGGGCTCGTTATGGCTGCTTCCTTCCGGATCTGACCAGGTTGGCGAGGCGCTCGCCCGCGCCAACCTCTCACCTGTCATATAAGACAGCCGGCAACGTACTGCAAGGCATCAGAACGCCAGACTGTAGGTTTCAAATCCGTTCGTGCCCGCCCCCTTATGGGTAATCGCTTGCCCGACATGCCGGATAGCGCGCGGGGCTGACTGGAATTGCGCCACTGCGCCAGTGATCGGGGTGAAGCGCCAAATGGATTCGGTCTCGTCACTGATGACTTTGCGCTGCTGCAGCGACCTTATCAGTATCTCGCGCAGCTTGTCCGGCGAGGTCCACACAATGTCCGTATCGGGGATTGCCGCGTAACCGCCGCCGCCGCTTGCGCGAAAACTGTTTGCCGCCACGATGAATACATCGTCGTCGGCGATGGTCCGTCCATTCAGGGCGATATTCCGGATACGGCTGGCCGCAGGCATAACCTCGTGACCACAGGCGTTGAAACGGGCCGGTTGTGCCAGATCAATTTCGTATGTCAGCCCGTGAAATGCATCGCAGTGATAACCTGCGCTTTGAGGGTTAAGCAGTTCCTGACGGGTATTGTCGGGGGTGATCCAGTTGTAGTGCGCAGCGGCCCGCTCAAGCCAGTCTTTCACTTGCGCGCCACTGCGCCGGACTGCGCAAAGTGTATCCGCGAATGGAAAGATTGCAGCCGCATCGCGCAAGGTCACCCAACCCGCGGGGATGTCGATGAAATGCCCCAGACTATTGCGACCGCCAAACTGGAACGGGGACACGGCGGCAAGGACCGGCGCGTCGCGCAAGTCCTGGGGAACGGCGTCGCGCATTGCCTGTGCCAAAAGCTGCATACCAAGATCAGGCCGAATGGTGGCAAAATAGTTCTGGATCGGAGCCGAGGTTTCGGCGATGGGCTTGCGAATATGCGCCAATGAGGCGGTATGGGCTTTGGTCGCCAGTTGCTCGATTTCACGCCTCTGTGCGCTTTTGTGACGTGGACTCGGGTCGGGTTTGACAAGCGTCACCGACTGGTTTTGCATCACCCACCCATCTGATGTCCAAGCCAGATGGATATCAATCACGCCAAGCG
>CBDTYC010000262.1:0-4198 GCA_965364495.1 uncultured Yoonia sp.
CCCGCGACGGACTTCGAAGTGCAAAATGCTTGGGTTGCCTGACCGGACCTTGCCAATAGTTTGACCGCGCGACACGCTGTCATTTTTCGCAACGGTCAGCCCTTCCATCTGCGTATAGACAGTCAAAAGACCATCGCTGTGCTTCAGCACAACAATCGCCCCGCCGCTGGTGTCAGTCGTGACCGCGGCGACAGTCCCGCTATCAGCGGCCTTTACGTCGGTTCCAGCGGATGCACCAATATCAATGCCTTCGTTGGTCCCTGCGGCGTAGCTGCGGATAATCGCGCCTTGCAGCGGCATCGAAAAACGCGCGTTTGCCGATACGGGCTGTGTCGGTGTCCCAAGATCAGGTGCGGCAGGTGTCGCTGCAGCGGGCAGGGGTGCGGACGGTGTTTCGTTTGGCAGCGGCGTTGATGCGCTAGGGGGCAGAGGGGTTGCAGTTCCTGCGCCCGGTGCGGTGACGGCTGCGGTTGGACGCGGTGCTGCAGCACCGGCCTGCGGGATCAGCAGGAACTGACCTTCGCGGATTGTGAACTCTGAATTCAGCCCGTTCCATTCGGAAATGTTGGTGACCGGCACGTCATAAAGCCGCGAAATCGAAAAGACGGTTTCACCGCGCACGACTTGGTGGCGGATAGGCTCTGTCCCGCGTACGATCGGTGCGGCCGGTGCTGCTGCGGGCGCGATTGGCGTTGCAGTAACGGGGGCGTTTGCATCAGCGCGGTCCAACGCGCTTGTCGCGATGGCGGATACATCAAGCGGCTGGATAGGCCCTGTCGCAATCGCGCCGGTCGCTGGCGATGGCTCTGTCACTCGTGACGGCAGCGCTACGATCTCATCGCGGCGCAGGATCGCGTCCGGGGCCACACCGTTGTAGGCAGCCAGCGCATCAGGATCGAGGCCAAGCCTGATCGCGATGCCGCGAATGGTGTCGTCTTGGCGCGCAACAACAACTTGGTAATTCGGATAAGAGATCACGCCACGATCATCAGGGCGGGGCCGGCCAGGCAGTTGCCGTCCGGCAGCCGTGGCATCAAACCCGTTGCCAAGATCACGCATGTCGAGGTCATAGTCTTCGCAAGCCGCAAGTGCAGCCAGTCCAACGCCCGCCATCAACACGCGCCGTATCGGGATATGCCTATTTGCCATATTACCGCTCCTTTTGCCAAGTCGCCCCTTATGTTTGGGGTCGTACCATATTTAGTGGCACTTTACTCTTGTCCTAGCCCTTCTAGCAAGGGCACAAAGCGCACAGCACGCAATTCGTCATATTCAAAGCCGGTTTCGGACCGTTTCACACGGATCAGGCTTTGAACCGCGTCCGATTGGCCAACCGGCAAGACCATGATCCCGCCGACACGAAGCTGCGCCAGCAACGGCCCTGGCGGGTCCTCGGCGGCGGCTGTCAGCAAGATCCGGTCAAAGGGTGCCTGTTCAGCAAATCCATGGCTGCCGTCGGCGGTGAACGTTGTGATGTTGGTGATGTCATTTGCCTCGAACACTTCGCGGGCGGCGTGGACCAGTCTGCGATAGCGATCGACGGTGTAGACGCGGCGCGCCAGTTTGCTCAGGATTGCTGCCTGGTAGCCGGACCCTGTCCCGATTTCGAGGATCTTGTCACGTGGGGTGATCTGCAAAGCTTGTGTCATTAGCCCGACAACCGACGGCTGGCTGATCGTTTGTCCGCAGGCGATGGGCAGGGGCATGTCCTCATAGGCGCGGTCAGCGAAGGTGCCTTTGACATAATCGGCGCGGTCGACCTGTTCCATGGCGGTCAGAACACGGGCGTCAGTGACCCCTTTGCTGCGCAGCGCGTAAAGGAACTGCATCTTGGTTGCGGCATCAAACGTCACGAAAGCGCATCCTTAAGGGTTGAAACCATCTTATGATGCGTCAGATCAGCCCGCATCGGTGTGATCGAGATGTAACCATCCAGATTTGCCGCCGCATCGGTTCCGGGCGCTGTTGGTTCGTGCTGCGGGCCGCCGCGGACCCATAGAAACTTGCGTCCTGTCGGCGATGTCTGCGCCTCGGCGCGAAAGCGGGTGTTGAGGCGAAATCCTTGGGTCGTTGCGCACATGCTTTTGACCTGCGCTGCGGCAACGGGGGGGAAGTTGACGTTGTAGAAGGGTTTATAATCGGCTCCGTCGTCCCATAACGCTTCGTTCATGAGCGCGCGTACGGTTGCAACGCCGTGGACTGATGCGGCTTCAAAAGGGTTTTCCAGCTCGATGTTGCCAGGGCCAAAGAACTGCGAAAGTGCGATTGACCGCACGCCTTGCAACGCGCCTTCGATACATGCGCCGATCGTTCCTGAATAAAGCGTATTTTCTGCGGCGTTATTGCCGCGATTGACACCAGAGAGGATCAGATCGGGCAGGTTGTCTTTCATCACATCGTAAAGGCCCGCAATGACGCAATCGGCGGGTGAGCCTTCGGCAGCAAAACGACGATCATCAAGCTGCGCAATCATTGTCGGGTGCGTGTAGCTGATGCAATGGCCCACGCCTGATTGCTCGAATGCCGGTGCCACTGTCCAGACTTCACCGTCAGGGCCTGCGACCTCGTGGGCAATTCCGCTGAGCACTTTCAATCCCGGCGCATTGATGCCGTCATCATTGGTGATCAAAATGCGCATGTCAGCCCCTCAAACTGTTTGGGGACGTTCCTATGCGGTTGGTCAATGCACGGCAAGCATCGGTATCGCTTGTCACCACGACAGTCATCAATCGTAGAGCATATGCAACGGTTGCAGCCTGTCAGCCAAGAATAACCGGCAGCATACGGGCGGCTTCAGAGGTAGGATCAGCGAGCGCGGTGCGATCCTCGCCCGGATGAAACCTTGCGCGTGTGGCCGTTGGCATTGGCGCGGGGGTCAGGATCTTGACCTGCGGACCTGTTTTGGCACTTTCGGCCTGCCAACTGCGGGCAAGTGCGATCTGTGCGGCCTTTGTTGCGCCATATGCGCCAAAGAACTGGTTGCCACCGCGTGGGTCATCAAAGAATGCGGCCCTACCGTCTTGGCCCAAAAGCGGGCTGACATAAGCGATCAAACGGGCGGTTGCCTCGATATTGATTGCCATGGATTTCGCCAGATCTTTTGGTCCGATATGTCCCGCAGGTGCAAGAGGGGCTGCGTGAATGGCTGTGTGTACCCACAGATCAAGACTGCCCCAGCGGTCATAAATGCCACGGCAAAGCTGCTGCATGGCGGCATCAACACCAATATCCATTGGTGCCAGTGTGGCTTGCCCGCCTTGGGCCTGAATGGCGTCGTCCAGTTCTTCAAGCGCGCCAACGGTCTTGCCCACCGCTATAATGTGGTGGGTCGGGGCAAGCGCCATCGCCAGTGCCGCGCCAAGGCCGCGTGATGCGCCAGTGATCAATGCTGTTTTTGTCATGTCCGCGTGATGTTCCGAACTGCGCGCAAGGTCAAGTATTAGCTGCGTGGCAATTGCAGTGATTGTGTTCGGCCTGCGCTGTCTGTCAGCATGACTTGCGCGTCCCCGATCGCAGTCACAGTCACGCCAAAGACGACATCACCCGTTGAGACCCGTGCGATTTCACCATCAGACGACCGCAGAAATGCAGCCAGTGCACCGTTCAAAGACATCACGCCGATCACCGAAAGAGTATGTGTATCCAACGCGGCAGGCAGGGTTGCTTTTGCATTGGCAAAGGCGAGATCGGGTTCTGACATTTCTTGAATTTCTTTGTTCGTGACCAGCGACGCCTCTTGCCATAGATTTTATCACAGCAAAAGGGGGCACAGGTGGGCGTGTCGTAACGTGCCCAACACATATTCGTCAAAGGGCGAGAATCAATTCGCCGTCTTCCTTGTAGACCGGTCGGCTAAGGGCGGTTTCAAGCAATGGCAGAACGGCTTTCGCCGGGCGGCACAAGGCTGCGCCTTTTGGCGTGCAAACAATCGGGCGGTTCACAAGGATGGGATGCGTGACCATCGCGTCCAAGATGGCGTCTTCGCTAACATCCGCATCAAGCAACCCAAGTTCCCCGGCCGGAGATTTTGATGTGCGCAAGGCGGTCTTGGGCGTCAGGTCGGCGGCCGCGAAAAGCCCCTGCAACTGCGCCTTAGTCCATCCTGCTGAAAGGTACGCGATCACGACAGGCTCTGTGCCAGTGGCGCGGATAACGGCCAAAACATCGCGCGATGCCCCGCAGTCGGGGTTGTGGTAAA
>CBDTYC010000263.1:0-4162 GCA_965364495.1 uncultured Yoonia sp.
TGAATTTGCCTTCGCGAAAGCGGAACATGCTGAATTCATCGGTCAGCGGTGATTGACCCTTGGCCATCAGCTCTGCCATGGCCCAGCCTGATCCGGGGATCGCCTTGAACCCGCCTGTGCCCCAACCGCAATTGACGAACACGCCGTCCACGGGCGTTTTTGACAAGATCGGCGAGCGGTCACCTGTGACATCCACGATCCCGCCCCATTGCCGCAGCATTTTCAGCCGTGCCAGCATCGGGAAAGTTTCGACCAGGGCGCGCACGGTTTCTTCGACATGGTGGAACGACCCGCGCTGGGTGTAGTTGTTATAGGCATCAGTACCCCCACCAATGACCATCTCGCCCTTGTCGGACTGGGACAGATAGCCATGCACGGTGTTCGCCATGACAACGATATCCATCGCTGGCTTGATCGGCTCTGACACCAACGCCTGCAGTGCGACGCTTTCGATAGGCAATCTGAAACCAGCCATTTGCGCCATCACACCAGAGTGTCCGGCCACAACCAAGCCCAGCTTGTCACAGTCAATCGCGCCTTTGGTCGTATCGACACCCACGACCTTGCCGTTCAACCGGCGCACGCCTTTGACTTCGCATTGCTGGATCACATCCATGCCCATGTCGGAACAGGCCCGTGCATAACCCCATGCGACCGCATCGTGCCGTGCCGTGCCACCGCGCGCTTGCCACAGGCCACCCAGAACAGGATAGCGCGGACCATCAATATTCATGATCGGGCAAAGTTCTTTGACGCGTGCAGGCTCGATCCACTCGGTCGTGACACCTTGCAGCGCATTTGCATGGGCTGTGCGCTTGTAGCCACGGACTTCGTGCTGGGTCTGGGCCAGCATGATCACGCCGCGCGGGCTGAACATCACATTGTAGTTCAGGTCTTGCGACATCGTCTCGTAAAGGGATCGGGACTTTTCATAGATCGCCGCGGACGGGTCTTGCAGGTAATTAGAGCGGATGATGGTCGTGTTCCGGCCGGTATTGCCGCCACCCAGCCAACCCTTTTCCAGGATGGCCACATTGGTGATGCCAAAGTTCTTGCCAAGGTAATAAGCCGTTGCCAGCCCGTGCCCACCCGCACCGACGATAATAACATCATATCTCTTTTTGGGTTCACGCTTGGCCCATGCGCGGTCCCAACCGGTGTGGTTGCGCATGGCTTCGCGGGCGATTGCAAAGGCGGAATAGCGTTTCATCAGAGTTCAGAATCCTTAGGCAAGGCGAAGAGTGCGCTTGCATCCTATCTGGACTGGACGCCGCGCCAAGTGGATACTGACAGCGGCGTATATCCGGCGTTTTACGACATGGTAAAGCTTGCGTGATTTGTCATCAGGTCGCTGCCCCTTTTCAGCGGGGGCACAGGTGGTTATGTGATCCTTACCAAACGAATGTGGGGACCTATGATTTTCTGGCTTGTATGTGCGGTTATGACGCTGGTTGTGATGGGAATGATTGTCACGCCATTAGTGCGACCCAAAGTTGTTGGCGATGATAACCCCGACATCGCGATTTACCGTGCGCAGCTTGCCGAAATCGACCGTGACCTTGAACGCGATCTTCTGGCCCCTGACGAAGCTGAACGTGCGCGCACAGAAATCGCGCGCCGTTTGCTGGCCGCCTCCAAAGACGCACGCCCCACAGAAGGAACATCCGCCCCGACCCGCGGTGTGCCTTTGGCAATCGGTCTTGTCGCCGCGATCCTGAGCTTTGGCCTTTACTGGAGCCTTGGCGCACCCGGTTATGGCGATCAGCCCCTCAATGCGCGTCTGGCGGCGAGCGAGGAAATGCGCGCAAACCGTCCCAACCAGGCAGCCCTCGAGGCCAAGGCCCCCACCCCTCCGGCGGTGGATCTTCCCGAAGAATATGTCGCCGCAGTCAACCAGTTGCGGATCATCGCACCAAACCGGCCCGATGATCTGGAGGCATGGGAACGTTTGGCGTTTCACGAAGTTGAAATGCGCAACTATGCAGGTGCTGCTTCCGCACAGGAGCAAGTTATCCGGATCAAAGGCGAAAATGCGCTGGTGTCCGACTTCCAGCGCTTGCTTGACCTGAAGGTGGTCGCGGCCGGTGGTCTGATCTCGCCCGAGGCTGAAAGTTTGATCCGCGACATTCTGGATCGCGATGGCCGCAACACCGCGGCCCGCTATTATCTTGGTGCGCTCTATAACCAAACCGACCGTCCCGATCTGGCGCTTCGTCTCTGGCGTGACATCATCGAAACCGGTGACCCAAGCGATTTCCACATAGCCAGTGCGCGGGCCCAAGTCGCTGACGCAGCCTTCCGCGCAGGCATAGAATACGCCGTCCCGGAGGCGCGCGGACCATCACTTGAACAGATGGATGCGGCCTCTGATATGTCGACCGAGGACCGTCAGGAGATGATTGGCAATATGGTCGCCGGCCTTGCCGAACGTCTTGCGACCGAAGGCGGGCCTGCACAGGACTGGGCCCGCCTGATCCGTGCCTATGGGGTGCTCGGCGATCTTGATTCGGCACGGGCCGTCTGGACCGAGGCCCAACAAGTCTTTGTCAGCAGTATGCGCGGCATGGAAATCCTGACGCTTGCCGCACAGGACGCAGGCGTCCTGGAATGATTTGCGAAACACCCGAAGAATTCGTGGCCCAGATCCCTGCAATGGGTGCGATTGCGGGGCTTGATCTGGGAACGGTGACAATCGGCGTGGCGATGTCGGATGTCCTGCACTCTGTTGCGACCCCGATCGAAACGATCAAGCGCAAGAAATTCGGGGTAGATGCGGAAAAACTGCTCGCGCTCACGACTCACCGCTTGGTGACCGGCATCGTGCTGGGACTGCCGCGCAATATGGATGGATCAGAGGGGCCACGCTGTCAGGCGACCCGCGCATTCGCCCGAAATCTGGAACGACTGACACCTCTTCCAATCACCTACTGGGACGAGCGGTTATCGACTGTCGCAGCCGAGCGCGCCCTGATCGAGGCGGATATGACACGAAAACGTCGCGCAGAGGTTATCGATCACGTTGCAGCAAGCTATATCTTGCAGGGCATGCTAGACCGCATGGCGCATATGAGGGCCTCGTCGTGAACAATCCAGAGAATACAGATCACATCTGGTCACGGGCCGAAATCGAAAGCCCATGCATCAAGATCTGCGTGATCCACCCCGAAAGCCGGCTTTGCACCGGTTGCCTGCGGTCTATCGACGAAATTGCCGCGTGGTCGCGCATGTCAGCAGACGCGCGCACGATGGTGATGGCCGAACTTCCGACGCGTGCAGGTCAAATCACAAAACGGCGCGGCGGACGGGCAGCAAGGTTGAAGTGACGGGCCTGAACGGCCAGACTGCGGGGATGATTGTATTCGTGAAAGCCTTCCATCTTGCCGCGGCCCTGATTTTCGTTCTGACCGTGCCGCCACAATCGGCACAGGCCCAACCCGTTCCTGGCGAAGACGCTGCGCAAATCGTGGCCCAAGCGACAGATGCATTTTTCACGCAACTGGTCAAAGAAGACTTTGCAGCAGAAAGAGGGTTTCTATCCGATAGTTTGGCGACAAGTTTATCGTCTGAACAATGGCGCGAAATGCGGCAACAGATCATCGTGAAAACGGGGCCAACCCCACACTTTCGCCCGCATAAACTGACTTTCTACCAGCAGGAGACACTTCTTGCTGCCGTGGACTACGCAGGGCAGACCGCACAAGCCAACACCTATATCTGCGGCTACATACTGTGGTCATTTTCAAGCGAAAACACTCTGGGGCTAACACGGTTCGAGCAGAACATCATTGAGAAGAAAGCGTTCGAGCAAATGGGCGTGGCGCAAGCGGCACAATTGATGACCCAATGGCAATGCCCACCGTCCATTATCGAAACAGTGTTGAACGTCACACTGCAAACCGACGGACAGTGAGCCCGCCAATTCCTTGGCAGGCGACAAAAAACAATGATCAGGCCGGATCATGATCCAAGCGGCATACCGGGCTTTGACAAGAAAATCGCAGGCACAATCGTTTTCCGGATCGAACTCTCGAACACCATCCGAATGTCCATCAGACTGGACGCCCCCAAAAAGTCAGGCGCTCTCAACCACACCACGCGCTGCGGTGCATTGGGGAGTGCCGGATTGAGGCCGCGCGCGACGGACGTGGCCGTGCGTCCGGTA
>CBDTYC010000264.1:0-4123 GCA_965364495.1 uncultured Yoonia sp.
GTAGAGGCAAAGGAGCAGGCAATGGGGTTCGCCACGCACAGCCACGCCAACTATGAACCCGGTCGGCGGTTCTATTTCCACGATGCAAACGGGATCGAGATCGAAGTTGTCAGCTACGCCTAGGCGACTTGGTCCCTGACCTTTTTTGGCAACCCCGAGAAGATGATATCATAGGATACCGCAATTCTGTGGCGCAATTCTTCCTCGGGGCTGTCAAAACTGACCAGAACCCAGCTTTTGTGGAAGTACGGGGCCTTGGTGGCAGCCCCTGCATCAATCAGCATTGCCGCTGTTTCGACACTGTCGGTTTTCACACAAACACCGTCAATCCGGTTCCCGAAGCAGGCAAACATCTTGCCGCCAACTTTCCAGCTATCAAGCTCTATTGCTGGATCGGCGGCGGATGCACCGGCTTGGGCCGCGCAAAGTGTGTTGACGAACGAACGGGACATCAGTCTAGGATGCAGCAAGCGACGGAGGCTGACAAGGTGACGAAATATGCCGCATTTCTGCGCGGGATCAATGTAGGCGGGCATCGCAAGATCACAATGGCAGACTTGCGCGCGCTTTGTATGCAGGTCACGTCTGATCCGCACCCGCGCAGCTATATCGCCTCGGGCAATCTTGTTTTCGAAGCAGGTGCCGGGAAGACCGACATAGCACGGCGAATGCAGGGTCGGATCAAGGACGTTTTTGGTTTCGACGTTCCGGTTCTGCTTTTCACAAAGGATGAAATTCACGCGGTTCTCGCGTCTTGTCCCTGCCCGGATGCGCAAGGCGACCGTGCGCACGCCTATCTTTGTTTCGACGCCCCCCATCTTGATCTGGCCGGGGTCGCAGCGCTGCGCGGACCGACAGAGGCCGTCACTGTCGTAGGGCGCACAATATGGCTTGAGGCACCTGACGGGGTTGGGGGATCAAGGCTAGCTGCAAAACTGGAAAGGCTGATTGGTGTCCAGACCACAGCGCGCAATCTGAATACAGTGCGGAAGATAGCCGCGATGACAGCGCAATAGACCAACCCGCGAGCGCAGTGGATGCCTATGCCTTCGTCATCAATATCCATTCCGACGCGGGACTACCCCAACCCTGCTTGACGATGTCGCGGCGTGCGACCTCGCGATACCCGAGCCCTAGGTAGAGCTTTCTTGCGTCGGAATTTTGATCGTGGACGGTCAGACACATGCCCTTGGGTCCCCGCGATTGCTCGGCATGATCCATCAGGAACCGACCAACGCCGCGTCCGCGCATTGCAGGAAAGGTGGCGATAAAACTTACCACTGTCGTGCCCGGTGCCATGCTTTCGAGGTCAAGCAATGGCCGCAGTAGTGCAGGGGTGTCATCAGACACTGGATCTGCGGGATCGGATTGCGCCTCCAGGACTACAAAGCCGGCGACGTGCCCATCGATTTCGGCCACTTTCGTTTTGCTTAATGCGAGATGCGAGGCAGGGTCCGTCATACGTGACGCGACAACATCATCAACATCAGCCTCTGGTTCGGACAGCACGGTGAAAACGTGTTTCACAAACCCGTATGATGCAATTTCCAGTAATTCCAAGAGTGCTGGAATATCATTGTTGCACGCTGGACGGATTCTGATTTCGGACATGTGACTGCTTTCATAGGGTCCTGATCGCAGCATGACGAATCCATCCAGCGGAAAGCCTTAGGACGCCAAGACAAAAACCAGCAACCTCGAGAGTCCGCGAATTATCGGCCAACTCGTGAATGGGTTGGTCGATAGGTCTTGTTCTTGTCGAAGACTGTGATTGAGTCATGGATGTGAATTCCTGAGACAAACCCGGTCATTTGGGGAATAATCACGGGTTCCTTATGGTACCATCGGTGCAAGTCGCTGATCATGGCACTCACTTTATTAAAGAAGTTGCTTTCAGAATTGTAACCACCGCCCCATTTCGGCCAATAAGCGGTATGAAGATCCTCGATCATGTATACACCGCCTTCCGTCAAAAGTGGAAAAAGGATCTCTAGGGTTTTTCCGACATGATCCATATGGTGACTGCCGTCATCAAGAATAACGTCAACACCGCCCATTTCGTGGATGACAGATTGAAGGAACTCGCGGTCGATTTGCGAACCGATGCGCACCTGACCCGCCCGCCCATCAAGACCTGCACATTTTGGGTCAATGTCAATTCCGAAGATGGTTGCACTCTTTCCGAAGTAGTTGCGCCATATTTGAAGTGAGCCACCTTTCGAAACACCAATTTCCAAGAACCTAACGGGCGTATCCCGAAATCGATCGAAATACCGCTCATAGATCGGAATGTAATGATGCCATTTATGGACGACCGCCCCTATGTTTTCAGAATAGATATCAGCTAGTTCGCCGGTTTGAGGATATTTGGTCATGATGTCGCTTTTGACGTCATTGCCCTCAAATTTGAATTGTCCGATCATTGTGGGCTCCGTGTACTTTTTCTGTGGTCGGTCCGCATTGGCGTCAGGTCTAAACACGCGATAATGGATGCACCAGCCGAAATCCCCGCAATTCATCGCCAACTTGCTCATTCATCGCTACGAAATCCTGCAAAAACCAAACGCTAGACGCGTCCGTCTTCACCTGCTATCCCTTGCGGTATGAAGAGTGATTGCATCATTACCTGCTGCATTATTATCTGCTGACATCTGTCGCGGGTTGCTCTTTCACGTTTCACATTAGAACTGAACTTGGTAAGCCCGCGGCGAAACGCTGCGCGAGGCAACATGACTACTATCCGGCTGAACAACACAAAGACCCGCAAACGCGAGGAATTTGTCCCGATTGATCCGCAAAACGTGCGTTTGTACCTCTGCGGGCCGACGGTCTATGACCGCGCACATTTGGGCAATTCGCGGCCCTCTTTGGTGTTTGACGTGCTGTTTCGCTTGCTTAAGGAAGTTTATGGCGCGGATCACGTCACATATGTGCGCAATTTCACGGACGTCGATGACAAGATCAACGCGCGCGCTTCTGAAAGCGGTCGGGCGATCGGTGACATTACCGCCGAAACGATCCAGTGGTACCATGACGACATGGATGCGTTGGGTGCGCAGCGCCCGACACATGAACCGCGTGCGACCGATCACATCCCGCAGATGATTACGATGATCGCAAAGCTGATCGAAAAGGGGCATGCCTATGCCGCCGACGGTCATGTGCTGTTTGCGGTGGAAAGCTATCCTGAATACGGCGCCCTGTCTGGTCGCTCGATTGATGACATGATTGCAGGGGCACGGGTCGAGGTCGCGCCGTACAAACGCAATCCGATGGACTTTGTGTTGTGGAAGCCGTCCGGTGACGGTGTGCCGGGTTGGGATAGCCCGTGGGGCTATGGGCGCCCCGGCTGGCATATTGAATGCTCGGCCATGTCGCTAGAGCTGCTGGGCGAAAGCTTTGACATCCATGGCGGCGGCAATGACCTGCAATTCCCACACCATGAAAACGAGATTGCGCAATCGGCATGCGCCCATCCGCATGGCGAATTTGCCCGCTACTGGGTCCACAATGAAATGCTACAGGTCGAAGGCAAGAAGATGTCCAAGTCCTTGGGCAACTTCTTTACGATCCGCGATTTGCTTGATCGGGGTATTGCGGGCGAAGTGATCCGTCTGGTCATGCTTGGCACCCACTACAGCAAAACGATGGACTGGACCGAAACCCGCAAGGTCGAGGCCGAAGGCACGTTACGCAAATGGTATGGCATCCTGCACGGTCACGGTTTCGGGCCAGAGCTGATTGCCGCGCTAAAAGCAGACGGCAAGTGGCAGCCGGACGCGGAGTTTATCGGCGTCCTTGCCAATGATCTGAACACATCCGGTGCGCTATCCCGTTTGCATGTTTTGTCCAAAGGTAAAACGCCGGTTGCCTTGGCGGGCTTTGCTTATGGGATGCAAATGCTGGGTCTGGTCAATGACTGGTCCGCCATTCCGCAATTTGACGGGGGCGAGGCCGGCGATGGTGTTGCACCGGCGGTTGCTGCACGTGTGGACGCATTATTGGCAGAACGCGCTGCGGCGCGAACGGCCAAGGATTGGGGCCGCGCGGACGAGGTGCGCGACATCCTGAACGCGGCAGGCGTACAGGTGACGGATGTTGGCGGGCAGGCAACATGGACGCC
>CBDTYC010000265.1:0-4122 GCA_965364495.1 uncultured Yoonia sp.
GATGTCGGGCGCCTCGCGGTTCCGGATCGTTGAAGAGGTTGAGGGGTTCACACCTTACCGCCGCTGCAAGGTCAATTGGCAGGGGTTCGAGAACGATCTTGGCCCTGTCGAAACTGACGATACCTTTGACCGCCCTGCGTTCATGGATGCATTGGGCCGGTTCCTGACCGAAGAGGGGCTTTCCACGGATTGGGAAAGTCTGGGCGAAGCCGAAGATGAACTGCTGATCAACTCCTTGTCCATGCTCTGTCCTTTTGCACCCGAGGACAAGCAAGCCTTGCTTGAAGCCCCGTCCTTGACCACGCGCCGTGAAACGCTCATGACATTGATCGAATATGCCCTGCGCGGCGGATCAGGTGACGAGGTAATGCAATGAGCGAAACGCAGTTTGACCCAAAAATGCTCGAGGCGCTGGTCTGTCCGATGACCCAAACCACGCTGGTTTATGATGCGGGCAAACAGGAACTGGTCAGCAAGGCTGCGAACGTCGCCTTCCCGATCCGCAATGGAATCCCTGTAATGCTGATGGACGAGGCGCGCACGCTGGAATAACGGCAAGGGCGTACCCCATGTTCAACGCCATGCCGCCGCGGTTTTTGGCCCGCCGCGAATCTGCTCTGTGATTTGCCAATTTCGTGTTACTTTTGAAGCACAAAAAGCAAAAAAGGGGACAGTGGAATGAACGTATCTCGCAATTTTTTGTTACTGGGGTCGGCCTTTCTGATCATCGGTATCCTAATTGGCATGTATATGGGTGGATCGGGTGATCATGCACTGGCGGTAAGCCATGCGCATATCAACCTTATTGGTTTTGTGTTGTCGGTTATCTTTGCGCTGACCTACAAGGCCTATCCGGCGATGACCGTCGGGCGACTGGCTGGCAGTCACTTCTGGCTGCACGCCGCTGGTGCGATTATCGTCAATGTCATGCTCTTTTGCATGCTGGCCGGTATCATCACCGAAGCCGCGATGGTGCCGCTTGCGCCGCTCGCAGAGACGCTGATACTTCTCGGCGTTCTCGCATTCGGCTGGAACGTACTGCAAAACGCGAACTAAGTCCTTGCGCGGGTCACAAGGCAGCGAAAGCTGAACAACCGCCCGCGCAAAGCGCCACAACATGTTAGGCATAAGCTGGGTTTCTTGGCAAAGTGACGCGGAAGCTTGGCTTTTGCCTAGGCAGACATAGAGGGGGCTACGGAATGATCATCCGCAAGACGGTCTTTGTCAAAGAAATCATCACTTCCGATGAGATGGGCAAGCCCTGTTCTGCAATCACGCGGGTTGCAGCACTGGCGATCATCAAAAACCCTGTTTCGGGCATCGCGCTGGATGATTTGTCAGAACTGTTTGAAATCGGTGAAAGGCTTGGTCAAAGCCTGACCCCAGAGTTGGTCGAAATGTTGGGCGGACCGCCTGTCTGCTATGGCAAAGCCGCGCTTGTTGGCGCGTCCGGAGCGATGGAACACGGTGCTGCCGTGCTGCACCCCAAACTTGGCAAACCAGTGCGGGCAGCTGTCGGCGGTGGGAAATCCCTGATGCCGTCCAACCATAAGGTCGTCGCTTTGGGGGGGTGCATCGACCTGCCGCTTGGTCACAAGGATGAGGCATGGTCCTTTGACCATATCGACACGATGACGCTGTGTTTGCCAGACGCACCGCGCGCGGATGAGATCATGCTTTGCATTGGCCTGTCGGACGGTACCCGTGCCCATCCTCGGGTTGGAAAGGGCCCAATCCAAACCTGACTTTCACAAGTGAACATGCTCCCACGCCGCGCGGCAGGTCGGTTACCGGTTGGGTGCCGCAGCCGAACTATACATGCCAACAACTTTGTTCATATTGACCATAGTTGTATTCAGTCCTTGAAATTTTTGAACATGGCTTTGATCGTCCAGTTCATTGCCAGCCAGAATATCAGCCAGAAGCGGTTGCACGCTATGCCAGTCATTCAAAACCACCTCAAGCCCTGCTGAAATTTCCTGATTGGGTGGTGGGCCAACGCCGACAGCAGGCAAACCAAATCGCAATGCCTCTAGGGAGGCCTCGAAAATACGGATTGTGCCTTCGGCGTCGCTAATTGTATCGGGCGTTTGGTGATCGCCGCCAATCAGGCATGTTTCCTTGGAAGCCTTCTGCGTCAACATGCGTTGCCGACCAGATATGTCGATCAACATCAAAGACGCACGGGTCACAGCATTAGGATTTGAATATTGCTTGACCAACTCTTCGACCAACAATTGTGCGGCACCCAACACCGGCAGGTTTTGAGTAAGAACATAAGTGATATCGGCATCGGTCGCCGTTCCCGCGATAACAGTGTCGGCTGCGGCTTTCATGGGCCCCCACAACGCGCGCAATTCGTGAATTCTGACCAAGGTTTTACGCCGCGTTTCAGGGCGTTGGATATTAAGGTCGGCATCGCCGAACTCCAAAGCCGACAAGATCTGCTCGAACTCGGTCGAAGCACCAACCAGCAACGCTGTCGCGCCTTCGATATCGATACCACGGTCCAAATGGCAGACAGCAGAAGGAATGCGCTGCGAAAGCATCCGAAGCTTGCCGGAAAAGTTGATACGCTCTTCGGCGTTTTCTTCTTCCGTCAATGAAACTTGCGTGACCTCTGAAACCTGCGCACTTGCTGGTAGGGTGGATGCGGTCAGGACAGCCGGTAGCAATAGCGCCAAGCCTGAAAGACGAATGATCATGGGATTTACCTTGCGTGAAAACGGGAATGATTGGGCGGAAATGTTTTATTCTTGACGTCAAAACGTATTTCATCAGCAAAACCGGAGTTTCGCTAAAGCACTGGTAAAAATCAAAACTTTCGCAAGTTAAAGTCGAACATCGTGAAGAGACTTTGGTTGAATTATGTTTTTTTGGTGTTGGTTAACCCGTCCGGTGCATGTGAACGACACAGTATATCGCCGCAGCCCCGGACTAGCCGCGCATCAACCTTGGCAAGTCGCCAGACAGCCCCGCGGCCCTGCGCATAAATCCCCGTCGCAGGCTTGGTGCTGCATTCACCACGCCCATCCCCAGATCGCGTGCGGCACGGATCAGCGGGTTGTCGTTCGAGAATAATCTGTTGAAAGTATCGGTGGCCAGCGCCAGCGTGGTCGTATCGAACCGTCGCCATTCCTGATAGCGGGCCAAAGCTTGCGCACCGCCAATATCTTCGCCCCGCGCACGTGCAGTTTCCAGAACGTCGGCCAAGGCAGCGACATCGCGCAGACCTGCGTTCAGGCCCTGTCCTGCAATGGGATGCACGCCATGGGCCGCGTCGCCGATCAGTGCCGTGCGTTCGGCAACAAAACTGTTCGCCAGTGTCAGCCCCAAAGGATAGCTGAACCGCGCACCGGTCAGGCTGATTTGACCCAAGAAACTACCAAATGCGGGGCGCAGTGCCGCAAGAAAATCGGCGTCGTTCATTGCCATCAGCTCTTCCGCGCGGGCGTCCGTCTCGCTCCACACGATCGAGCTGCGGTTTTCGGTCAACGGCAAGATCGCCAAAGGGCCTGCTGTCATAAAAAACTGATGGGCGATGCCGCCGTGCGGTTTTTCATGCGCGACGGCGCAGACAACGGCGGTTTGACCATATCCCCACCCTGTTCGCTTAATCCCTGCGCGTGTCGCGGTACCGCTTTTGCGCCCGTCCGACCCGATCAACAGGTGGCCACGGACGACCTTTCCTGACGCCAACGTGACCGACACGCCACTTGCGTCGGTCGATTGTGCAATAACTGTTTCCTCTGCCAACTGGGTGATCCGCGCGTCTACGGCCATTGCGTCCAGAAACGCGCGGCGTAGGTGCCGGTCTTCGACCATATAGCCCATTGGGCCTTCTTCGATCTCGGCATGGTCGAAATGCATCATCCAAGGACTAGGTCCTTCGCCAATCCGGCCGTCGGTGACCTTGATTTCAAGCATCGGCTGGGCGTCATCCTTGATTGCATCCCACACACCAATCCCGCGCAGCAACCGCATAGAGGCCAGTGCTAGCGCATAGCTTCTTCCGTCAAAATCGGGGTCTTTGCGCGTATCTATTGCCAAGCTGTCGATGATGGTTACACGAAAACCCGCCTGCGCAGCGGCCCGAGCCCAAGCGGGCCCGTTCAGGCCGCC
>CBDTYC010000266.1:0-4120 GCA_965364495.1 uncultured Yoonia sp.
GCGGCGGCGGTGGTGGCCGTTCACGCAATAGCTCTGCCGCCTAGAGCGCATTTGCAGCCCTTCGCAAAAAAAAGAGCGCCACCTGATATTTCAGGTGGCGTTTTTGGTCGGTGTATCCGGCAAAGTCAAAAAGCCGGACCCAAAACCCGTGCACCCTCAAACTAAGAGTTGAGATAGCCCCCCAAAATCGCAATGAACGCGCCGATGTGAACGACCATGATTGCGCGGTCTTTCCACATGAAACCAACCAGAAACCACAGCGCGATTCCGATTACAAAGGCCAAGACGTTCCACGGAACGATGTTGAGGCCAGTAAGACCATAACCGACAAGCTGAACAACGGTCGCTGTCCATTTTACACTATCAACGCGTTTCATAGAGCTGTCCTTCGGTATTTTGGCGGGCACAATCATTGTGTCTCTGACGGTCTTGATCATCGTCTATGTGGAATGCCGGAATACCACTAGTCGGTTTGCGCCAAAGGATCCCGCATTTGCGCAACCTTTCGGCCCGCAAAACGCCGAAGTTGCGCTGAACATTCGCGCATAAGGCTAGCGGTTAGGGATCGCATTTCGTGGAAGGTATCAGTTTCCAAAGTGCCACCACAAAAAAACCCTGACGCCAAGCGGCGGCAGGGTCATTCGTGTTCGCCACGTCGGTGTTGATCAATTACTCCGTCGGAGTCAGATCAACGTTCTTTGGATTGGCAGGCGAAACTGGTGTGAAGGTCGCCGTGTTCGCAAGAGCACTCCCGATATTTCCCCAGCCACCAGCGCCGAGGTTTTCGTTCGCGCCGCCGCGACGCAGTGTGCTCGCGACGCTTGCACCAGGCGAACCAAGAATGCCGCCGTTCTTGCCGTTGCCAGCAAGAAGTGACTTCATGCTTTGCGCGCGGTCATTGGCTGTGTGGCCACCTGCGAAAGCAGGCGTAGAAAGTGCTGCCAGCGTGGCGATAAGTGCGATAGTCGTTTTCATTTGATAACCCCCATAATTTTGATGTGTAGTGTTTACGGGGATGTTTTGAATTCGGATCAAATTCTATGTCTGCCTTGCAATGACGTGCATGCGGAACAATTCGATTGTCCGTTATTTTCCTGGCTAGCGACCCCAAACGCAAAACGCCGCCCCAATGCGGGACGGCGTTTCAATTCGCAGTATAGCGGACCAAAGTCCGCCCGCAGTCTTAGAAGCCAAGACCGGCGTATTTGCTCTTGAACTTGGAAACACGGCCACCGGCGTCCATCAGACGGGTGGAACCACCGTTCCATGCAGGGTGCACGGATGGGTCGATGTCGAGTGACATGGTGTCACCCTCTTTGCCCCAAGTGGATTTCATCTGAACGATTGTGCCATCGGTCATTTTGACGTCGATGACATGGTAATCTGGATGCGTATCTTTTTTCATGACGGCAATCCTTATGCTGAGGCGCCAGTCGGCGCTTTGTAGTTGGTGACTTCTGCGATACGTGCGGACTTACCACGACGTGCACGCAGGTAGTACAGCTTGGCGCGACGCACGCGACCACGGCGAACCACGGTGATGCTGTCGATATTTGTGGAGTGCAGCGGGAATACACGCTCCACACCTTCGCCGAATGAAATCTTGCGCACTGTGAATGAACCAGCGATGCCTTTGCCGTTCTTGCGAGCGATGCAAACGCCTTCGTAGTTCTGTACACGGCTGCGCGTGCCTTCGGTTACTTTGTAACCAACGCGGATGGTGTCACCCGCTTTGAAGTCGGGCAGATCATGCCCCAACGAAGCAAGCTGCTCCGCGTCGAGTTGTGCGATCAGGTCCATCTGAAACGCTCCTTTGATATGCTTGCGGTTTTCCGCAATGTTTCTTGCGTGCCGTAGAGCTCTGTGTCGTTACCCGGGTCCGGTTTTACCGCCCGCCAGAGGTGCGTCATCATCTGTTATTGTGGTCGTCTGGAATTCACGGCGATGGCGCACCCACGAAAAGTGCAATCGTTATTCCGGTTCATCCATAGACCAACACCCGGAATCAGCGAACCGATCCAAGTTGTGGCCGTATAGGCCCAACGGCCTTTACGATCAAGGCCCTTTGGACCCGCTATCTTCATCATCAGGATGCAGCGCTGCCCAAAGATCGGGGCGGCGCTCTTTGGTGATTTTCAAAGACATTTGCTTGCGCCATTCCGCGATCTTGGCGTGATTGCCGGACAGCAGAACTTCGGGAATAGGTAGCCCCTGCCATTCGGCGGGTTTGGTGTATTGCGGATGCTCTAGCAGGCCTGCAGAAAAGCTTTCGTCAACGGCACTGTCTGCATTGCCTAGCACGCCAGGCAATAACCGCACGGTCGCGTCAATCATTGCTTGGGCGGCGATTTCACCACCAGTCATCACGAAATCGCCAAGGCTGACTTCTTGGATGTTGTAATGTTGCAGGATGCGTTCATCCACACCCTCAAACCGGCCACACAGTAGGGTCACCCCATCTGCACGCGCCCAGTTCTGCGCCATTTGCTGATCAAAGCGGCGACCGCGCGGCGATAGATAGACCAGTGGGGCGACACCGCGTGTACTGCGATGCACATCCATAATCGCCTGTTCCAGAACATCCGCACGCAGCACCATACCCGCACCACCGCCCGCGGGGGTATCATCGACATTGCGATGTTTGCCGATGCCGTAACTGCGCAGGTCATACGTCTGCAATTGCCACAGCCCGTCCTTGAGCGCCTTGCCTGTCAGGCTTTCGCCCAGCACGCCGGGAAAGGCTTGGGGGAAAAGCGTGATGATCTTGGCCGTCCAGATACCTGCGATGTCGGGCGTATCGGTCATCAGTTCGCGGGGTTTCAGCGTGGCTTGAACTGCGATCCTGCCAGCAGAGCGTGAGGGTTTGGTCATATCAGCCGCCATGCGCTATGCAGTTGCATCTGGAAACAACCCTTCGGGCGGGTCGGCCACAATGCGTTTGGCGGTCAGGTCAACGGTCGGTACGGCGGCCTTGGTAAAGGGCAACAGGATCGTGTCCGACTGGCCCGGCATAATGACTTCAAGCAAGTCACCAGCGCCGTGGTCCATCACATTCTTGACCGTACCCAATACGCCGCCGCCGGTGTCAACGACCGTGAGCCCAATCAAATCAGTGTAATAATATTCATCATCCGGCAGCGACGGCATCACCGCGCGGTCGGCATAAAGGTCCACATTGCGCAGCAGGTCGGCGTCTTCCTTGCTGACGACGCCGTTGATGCGCGCGGTAAATCCGTTCTTGAGTTGGCCAGTCAGCACAAGCTGCGCAAACACTTTGCCATCTTCGGTGTAAAGGGGCGCGTAATCTGCAATAGCTTGCGGGTCGGCACAAAATGACTTCAGGCGGATTTCACCCTGAACGCCAAATGCGCCTCCGATGGTGCCGACGATCACGCGATTAGTCATTGGGTAAACTCCGGTCCAACGCAGATGTTTTCGATCCACAATCCACCGCCATTCTGGCAGATGTCCTGACTGCCTTCACGCTCGTAAAGCATACCCGCGATAAAAGCGATCATCACAAGTATGAGGGTGCGCAGCAAGCGGAACATGGATGTGTCCGGTCAATGGGGGGTGGCGCGGCCCCCGGAAATTCCGGGGACCGCACAAAACTGCTTACTCTTCTGCAGCGGCTTCTTCGACTGCTGGCGCTTCTTCGGCTGGTGCATTTGCAGCTTCTGCTGCGGCTGCTGCCTTGGCTGCTTTTTCGTCAGCACGTGCTTTTGCAGCTTTGCCAGGTGTACCTTTTTTCAGGTTGCTGCGGTCTTTCTTCGGCAATTCGCCTGCAGCTTCCAGCATACGCGATACACGGTCAGTTGGCTGTGCGCCTTCACCAAGCCAATACTTGATGCGCTCCATGTTCATTTTTACGCGCTCTTCGCTGTCTTTTGGCAGCATTGGGTTATATGTGCCCAGCTTCTCGATGAAGCGGCCATCGCGTGGCATGCGGCTGTCAGTTGCCACGATTGCATAAAATGGACGCTTCTTTGAGCCGCCACGGGCCAAACGGATTTTCATAGCCATCAGATATTCTCCTTAAAGATGGTGGGGGTTTGGTGGATCAAGATCCACCTTACGATTGGTGTTGTTTGTGGTGTTGGATGACTTCCTGAATAATGAA
>CBDTYC010000267.1:0-4093 GCA_965364495.1 uncultured Yoonia sp.
CCATTCTGGTGTCAGCAGGCCTGTACTTTTTGGTTGTTGAGCGTGATCGCCTGGGCGATCTGGCACAGCCTGCGGAAACACAGGAAATGGCTACAGATACAGCGCAAGTAGAAACCGAAGAAGACAGCGAAAGCTTTACCACCGTTGGTGTTGTAGCAAGCCATTCGGTAGCACAAACAATTGACAGCGCCGTAATCCTGCGTGGCCGCACCGAGGCCGCACGCCAAGTGACTGTTGCTGCAGAAACATCCGGTCTGGTGATTTCAACACCGTTGCGCAAAGGCGCATTCGTCAATGAAGGTGACGTTGTCTGCCGCCTGAACCCCGGCACCCGTGAAGCATCGCTTGCCGAAGCCCGCGCACGTCTTGCAGAGGCACAAGGCCGCGTGCCCGAAGCAGAAGCTGGCGTCATGGAGGCAACTGCCCGTGTCCGCGAAGCAGAAATCAACCTGAACGCCGCGCGCCGCCTCTCCGAGGATGGTTTCGCGTCAGAAACCCGTCTTGTCAGCGCCGAGGCCGCATTGGAAGCCGCAACGGCGGGCGTCTTGCGTGCCCGCTCCGGCGTAACATCAGCACAGGCAGGGATTGAGGCCGCACAAGCCGGCGTGGCGACCGCCACGCGCGAAATCGAAAAACTGACAATCGTCGCGCCCTTTTCAGGGCTGCTGGAAACTGACACGGCAGAACTTGGTGCCTTGATGCAGATGGGCACACCTTGCGCGACGATTATCCAGTTGAACGAAATCAAGCTCGTCGGATTTGTGCCTGAAGCGGATGTCGCCAAAGTAACTGTCGGCGCCATCGCCGGCGCGCGTTTGACCAACGGCCAAGAAGTACGCGGTCGGGTGACGTTCCTGTCACGCAGCGCTGATGCGCTGACCCGCACATTCCGCGTCGAGGTCACGGTTGCAAACGATGACCTTGCAATCAGCGACGGGCAGACAGCAGAAATTCTGGTCGCGTCTGACGGTCAGGTCGCCCATTTGATTGCGCAGTCGACACTCACACTGGATGACGACGGCGTTTTGGGTGTTCGCACAGTCGGCGAAGGCAACATAGTCAGGTTCATGCCAGTCACCTTGTTGCGCGACACGGCCCAGGGCGTTTGGGTCACAGGCCTTCCCGAAGCTGTGGATATCATCACGGTCGGGCAGGAATTTGTTATCGATGGGGTCCATGTGACGCCGACATTTACGGAAGCCAAAGGATGACTGGATTAGTTGACTGGGCCGCCTCGCGGGCCCGCATGGTTCTTGCCTTTATCGGCCTTTCGTTGCTGGCCGGGGGGATGGCCTATGTCGGCCTGCCCAAAGAGGGTGAGCCTGACATCGAAATTCCAGCGATCTTTGTCTCTGTCCCCTTCCCCGGCATTTCCGCCGAAGACAGTGAAACCTTGCTGGTCAAGCCGATGGAATCAGAACTGTCCGATCTGGACGGTCTGAAAACCATGTCCGCGACCGCCGCCGAAGGCTATGCTGGCGTGGCGCTGGAATTCGAGTTCGGATGGGACAAGACCAAGGTTCTGGCTGACATCCGCTCTGCGATGAACAACGCCCAAGCCCAGTTTCCTAGCGGCGCTGATCAATATTCGATCAATGAAATCAACTTTTCCGAATTTCCCATCATCATTGTGAACCTGACAGGCCAAGTACCGGAACGTACTTTGCTGCGGGTGGCAAAAAACCTGCAAGACCGCATCGAAGAACTGGACGCTGTGCTTGAGGCAGGGCTTGCTGGCCAACGCGACGAGATGCTTGAGGTCGTGATCGATCCACTGCGCCTTGAAGCCTATAACGTCACCGCCGGAGAGTTGATCGGCGTTGTCACAAACAACAACTTGCTGATCGCAGCAGGCGAGGTCGAGACAGCCCAAGGTAGTTTTGCCGTAAAAATCCCCTCTTCCTTTGACGAACCGCAAGACGTCTACAATCTGCCGGTCAAGACGAATGGCGACCGCGTGATCACACTTGGCGATCTGGCCACAATCCGCCTGACTTTCGAAGATCGTATTGGCACGGCGCGCTTTAACGGCGTGAATACTGTGGCGTTGCAGGTGGTCAAACGCAAAGGCTTTAACCTGATCGACACGACCGCACTCGTGAAAGACGTCATCGAAGATGAACGCGCCAGTTGGTCGCCTGAATTGCAATCCGCGATCCAGGTTGGCACATCAAACGACCAGTCGCGCAATGTGGCGTCGATGGTCAGCCAACTCGAAGGATCGGTCCTGACCGCGATTGCCTTGGTGATGATCGTTGTTCTGGCCACATTGGGTACGCGCCCTGCATTGCTGGTCGGCTTCGCGATCCCGACCTCGTTCTTGCTGTGTTTCGCCCTTTTGGCCGTGATGGAGATTACAATCTCGAACATTGTTATGTTCGGTCTGATTTTGGCCGTTGGCATGCTTGTGGACGGTGCGATCGTGGTCGTCGAATACGCCGATAAACGCATCAGAGAAGGCTCTGGTCCAATGAGCGCCTATGTCGAAGCGGCAAAGCGCATGTTCTGGCCGATCATCTCGTCCACGGCGACGACGCTTTGCGCGTTTTTGCCAATGCTTTTCTGGCCCGGTGTCCCGGGGCAATTCATGGGAATGCTGCCTGTCACGTTGATCTTCGTGTTGTGTGCATCCCTCGTTGTGGCCCTGATCTACCTGCCCGTCATGGGCGGGGTCACTGGCCGGATGAGTCGCCTGTTTGGCAATGCATCTAACGCCTTGCGCGCGCGCCTGCCTTGGTTTGTTTGTGCGGTTCTGGTTGTCCCCGCAATAATGGTCGTCTTCACAGGCGCGATGCTGACACTGAACCCCGGTTATCTATCTGGCGAGGCCGTACAAACCAGCGGTTTGGGCGACAGTCTTCCGGGTATGATGCTGTTCCTTTTGGGCTCTTTCCTGCTGTCAATCACGGTGGGCGCCGCGCGGATCGAGCGTAAGCAAAAGACAATCAGATCCGGCTACCGCAGATCGCCATTTGGCCTGTTCATGCATTTCATTGTCGGCAATCCGGTCATGCCGCTTGTGACAATTGGGGCGGTTGTCTTCACCGTTGTTTCGATCTTTGGCTATTATGGCGCCAACAACAACGGCGTTGAATTCTTTGTAGAATCCGAACCAGAGCAAGCCATCGTTTACGTCCGCGCCAGAGGTAACCTGTCGCTGGAGGAAAAAGACGCTCTGGTCCGCCAAGCCGAGGAAATCGTTCTGGCCCATCCGGGCGTCATTACAGCATTCTCGTTCGCGGGTGACGGCGGCTTGAACACCGACGCAAGCGGCGCAAGTACCCCTGTCGATACAGTCGGTCAGGTCCAGCTTGAAACAATTCCATGGGAAGACCGTGCCGGCATCGCCGAACTTGACGGTGACCTGGTCCTGGAGCAGATACAGGAACAACTGAACACGATCCCGGGCATCCAGACAGAGATCTTGGCCCAATCCCGTGGTCCGGCATCTGGCAAGCCTGTGCATCTCCGGCTCAAAAGCGACAGTTGGGAAGACTTGCTGGTTGCGACCGATCTTGCACGTGCGCATTTCGAGCAGACCCCCGGCCTGATCACAATCGAGGATTCGTTGCCCCTGCCCGGCATCGACTGGCAAATCAATGTCGATGTCGAAAAGGCCGGCCGCTATGGCGCGAACGTCGCCTCTGTTGGTGCGATGGTGCAAATGGTCACACGCGGCATTCTGCTTGATACGATGCGGGTTGATTCCTCTGATGAGGAAATCGAGATTCGCGTCCGCCTACCCGACGAAGACCGTGTTTTGTCGACACTTGATAGCCTCAAGGTCAGGACGAACGAGGGGCTGATCCCGCTATCGAACTTCATCACACGCACGCCCGTCAAGAAACTCGCACAGATCGACCGGATCGAACAGCAGCGGTATTTCGACGTGAAAGCAGGTGTCGCTGCGGGACTAACAAATCTGACGGTCGACGGCACAGCCATCGCTGTCGTGCGCGTGGTCAGCGACGACGCCATTGGCATGGACCGCTACAAAGTCGAAACACTGCTAGGCGACACAACCGCGACCGCGCTGACGGCACTGGTCGAGGCTGGAGATACCGCCGAAACCCCGTTAAACGCGAACGCACGT
>CBDTYC010000268.1:0-4088 GCA_965364495.1 uncultured Yoonia sp.
CCCGGCCCGAACTGGTGACGGATGCCTGCGCGCTGAACCTGGCGATGAACTGAAAAGTCCCCGGACGCGATCCGGGGCCTCTTGGTTGGGTATCGGTCCCGGACCTGATCCGGGACGGCGTTACACGATGGTGGCTTCTGTCGCGGCGATGAGGTCCTCACGGCGCACCCCCGGCGCGCATTCCTGGATTTGCACGCGGCATACCGCCAAACCCACGAAAGACTGGCATCACTCGACGAAGCCTTGGGGCGTGAAGATGCACGCCTGCGGCCAAGTCCATGGGAAGAAGTGCGCGATTTTTTCCATTATTGCGACAATTACATAGACGCTGTTGACCGCAGCGCCGAACGCTTTGCCAGCCAGTGCGACCCGCAGGAAACCATGGCAGAAAACGCTGTTCGCACGCTTGGGGCCCACGGTGTTGCGGTTGCGATGGTCGATGCACCCGACGTGCGACGCTTTGATCCTGATAGCAAGTCCTTGTTGATTTCGCGTTATGCAAACCCCGCCACGCAGACCTTTCAACTGCTGTTGCAGATCGCCTTGGTCACCCAATCGCCGTTGCTTGAGGCCACGCTTGATTTGGCACGTTTTCAATCGACCGAGGCACGCAGCATCGCGAAAGTCGGTCTTGCCAATTACTTTGCAGGGGCGGTTCTTATGCCATACGGCGCATTTCTGGACGCAGCACAAGCGACGCGGCACGATCTAGAGGTATTGGCCAACCGTTTTGGCGCGTCTCTGGAACAGGTTTCTCACAGGCTTTCGACACTACAGCGCCCTGGTGAAAAAGGCATCCCCTTCTTCTTTGTCCGCGTCGATCAGGCACGAACGATAAACAAAAGACACTCGGCCACCACGCTGCAATTTGCACGGTATGGCGGCGCATGCCCGCTTTGGAATGTGCATCAGGCTTTCGAACTGCCGGGGCAGTTCCTGAAGCAGTTGGCGGAAACACCCGATGGCGCCCGCTATTTCTGTCTCGCACGCGATGTCAGCAAATCAGGGGGCGCCTACAACCAGCCAACGCGACGCTACGCCATCGGACTGGGCTGCGAAGTCAAACACGCCCCCGCAATTGTCTACGCTGACCACATGGATATCACCGCAGCCCAAGCCTATGCACCTATCGGCATATCTTGCCGCATTTGCGAACGCAGCAATTGCCACCAACGCTCTGTTCCGCCGCTAGAGCGGCGCTTGCGCGTTGACCCGGATCGGCGTGGGGTCCTGCCTTATCAGCTAGACTAGCATGACCACCACCTTTGCTTTCCTGCGTTCAAACAGCGTTTAACGCGGCACTGATCGCGTCTTTTAGCGACATGCGTTCTTTGCGCATCTGCGCCATGTGGATGTCGTCAGTTGGTTCGACGTTGGTTTCGGCGCGATGAACGGCACGATTGACAGTGTGGTACGCGTCAAAAAGCTTGGCAAAATGCGCATCGGTCTCTTTTAACTGGTGCATCTTTTGGACGTGCTGCGGGAATTCTTCGTGGAGTTCATGAGGTGTGTGCGACATTAATCGGTCCTTTGCAGTGGTTTCAGCCGAAACTACCACATCGGCCGCAACCTCCGCTTTGATCCCGATCAACCTCGTTCGATCTGCGACAAACAAATCCATCGGAAAATCAGTCGCCGCGATCTAGCCGTTTAGATGTCCATGTCGCATTGCGCGCCGCCACAGATCACCTTTTACCCCCAAGTCTTCGCGATGCCCTGTCACGGCATCGTTCAGATTATCATAAGGGCTTGAGGACGCTGCCAATATCGCGCTTGCGCGGTTCTCCCAGTCGAACTGCCTCAATTGCCGCAGACCGTGGTAATGCAAAACCCGTGTGCTGGCCGACGCGTTCCGTGTGGTGCAATTCCAGTCTTCCGAGATCGGTCGCGCTGATTGATCACGCATGACACAGGCAGCAAGTGCGATCGTGTCGAGCCACGGGCGTTTGTTTTCAATTGCTTCATCACGATCAAGGCGCAATGCAGTTTCATACCACACATGCCCGAAATCAGATCTGCCTTGCCCGGCTGGCGGAAACAAGATCAACCCTGCATTGTAGAGCGGGTAAGACGTCGCGCCACCTCTGAGAACGATTTTCGGGCCAAGGCTCGCCATGTCCAAACTCTGCGCAAGTGCTTCCCACTGCGCGTCCGATTTCGTCCATCCGTTCACAGTATCCACGCATAGTGAAACCCGCCGCCCCGCCGCCTGCGACATAAAAGATGTGGGGCGCACCAACAGCATGTCGGTATCCATAAAAAGGCTCCAGCCAGCCGAACTGACCAGTGACGCTGCAATCAGCTTATTCCCCGCCGGATACCCATCCGTGAATGTGTTGGTCAAAGTTCGCAATTCTGTTTGCGTTGCTGCAAGAAATTCTTTTGTCGCCGGATTCAGATCATCGACACGATCATCACGACAAAAGGCAACAAGGCGGAAGTTGTCGCGACAGTTCACCTCAAGCGATGCAATCAGCAGATGCGCCTGCAATTCCAGCGGACCAGGCTCCACCATAAAGAAAATCGTGAGGGGATATGGTGCTACGCGCGACCCTCTATTTCCTTCATCTGCATCTGCGGTAACATCGGCCATCCCCGCCGAATGATCAGCGTCTTTTCTTGCGGCTGGTGTTTCCTGGCTGATTTCCGCGCCCCCTTTTCCAAAGCCGCCGCTTAACTGGGTGGTGCCAGATTGCGCTTTCGAAAGATGCATTATCCGCCGGCATTGGTCGGCAGTGGGAAATAGCGGTTCATCTTCTATCGCCAGTTTCAGACTGCTGCGTCGGACGCCGATATCGCGGAAGAACCGGACGACGAACGCTTTTTGGCTCGCCTCTCGCAAATCGCTGTCTCGCAGAACGCAAGCGATTGTCGGAAACGCGTTCATGATAGATGCGGCCATGTGATCGTTGCCAACGTCTGTTTCGCCGCAGTAGGCAGTAAACGACTGTAGGCTAGTGGGGCTCTTGACCTCATCACCCGAGGCCAGCCATAGCCGCACTGCGATGTCTTGCGACGGCTCCGAACACAGATGAACAGTCGTCTTTGCATGGTCGAAGCCCGCCAGAATTCGCACCAAAGCCTGCTGCATGTCCCGCGCGAGCGCGGCAGCATTACCCTCTTGCGCTGCAACATTCGCGGGAACCCCGAATTCATGGATAAAGACCAACCTGCGGACACCCTTTTGGGCCAGTTCCGCTTGGGCAAGCGCGTTGGCATCTTTCAGCCCGTTATCGTCCGCCCCAGCCATCGCCGCCTGATGCCTGCGCAGCAAAACAGGGCATGCCGCATCGGCAAAGTGGACGCCTTGCCTGCGCAAGCGACCCCGGTTATTGCGGAAAGCTGTTGCAAGCAGGCCCGCGCCGGTTCCGGCGACCGCGAAATAAATCTCTACTTGCATTAAAATATTCCAATTCCGTCGGCGCTTGTGGCGTCACTCTTACCTTTGCTTTCACAAAGACATCAAATGGATTTCACAGCACAAGCTTGGGATCACACGCAGCTTTACCGCTGTTGCGTTTGCCAGTGCGGATGAATCCATGGCTGATCGTTGGACGGCGCAAGCGGATTACGCTGCAAGATATGGTCTGCAGCTTTCTCACCCACCATCAGTGAAGGTCCGTTGGTATTTCCGTTTGTGACCCGCGGAAAGATAGAGCTATCCGCAACGCGCAGACCAGTCACACCAATTACACGCGTTTCAGGATCCACCACCGCCATGGGATCATCAGGGTCACCCATTTTGCAGGTGCCACTCGGGTGATAGGCGCTTTCGGCATGTGCGCGAATAAAGTCATCCAAAGCATCATCGCTTTGTGCATCTTCACCGGGCTGGATTTCGCGACCTCTGAACGGGTCAAATGCAGGTTGGGCAAAGATTTCGCGGGTCAGGCGGATGCACTTGCGAAAATCAACCCAGTCCTGCGGATCGGACATATAGTTGAACTGGATCTTCGGGTGATCGGCAGGATCAGCCGACCGCAACGTGACCTGCCCACGAGATCTGGATCGCATCGGGCCGACATGCGCTTGGAAGCCGTGACCGTCTGGTGCAACTTTCCCGTCGTAGCTGACTGCGATTGGCAGGA
>CBDTYC010000269.1:0-4081 GCA_965364495.1 uncultured Yoonia sp.
ATCGTATCAGCCAGATAAACTTGCGTCCGGGCATTGATTTCATCCTGCTTGCTGCGTTGCGCCACGACAAATCCGGCATCTGCACATAAAGCAGCAATTGCCTCTGCACGTTCAGCATGACGCGGCACAAGGATCAGAAGCCCGCCAATCTCGCGGTGTGCCGAAAGAATGGTCTCTTCTTCGCCTGCATGGGTCGACGCGGCACACCACACGGGCCTGTCACCGATTGCCGCACGCAAGTCCGCAAGCATTTTCGGGTCACATTCCAACGGGGGCCGATCTTGCTTGAGTGCCCCTGTCAGTACGACACCTGTGCCCGATACACCCACCGCCGCGAGAGCATCCAAAGTGGTTTGTTCTTGCACTTGGATCAGGTCAAACCGGGACAGGATCGCGCGGGCCGTCTTGCCAAACTTCGCCCAGCGCTGGGCGGTTCGCGCAGAGACACGCGCGTTCAACAGCAATCTGGGGACGCCACGCCGCCCGACCTCTACCAACATGCGCGGCCATAGTTCGCTTTCGATCCAGATCGCCACATCCGGGCGCCAATGGTTCAGAAATGCGCGGGATGCCTTCACGGTGTCATAGGGGGCCATTTGGTGGATCACGCGGTCCGGCAGTCCGCTTTGCAACATTTCTGCAGAGGTGCGCGTCGTAGAGGTGATCAAGACCTGCACATCTGCGCGGGCAGCAAGAAGCGCGTCAATCAGGGGCAGGATCGACTGCGTTTCGCCAACGCTTGCGGCATGAAACCAAACGAGTGGTCCTTCGGGGCGGTTCTGCACCGTAAGCCCCCAGCGTTCACCTGTCCGCTTTGGGTCCTCTTTGCCTGTCCGCAACGCGCGGCGCTGCCACAGCGCAAAGACTGGTGCGGTCACATGGCTTGCCGCCAGATAAAGGGAATGAAACGCAGAAATTGGCTGGCCTCCAAGGCAAGTCAGATATCAAACGCCTAAGCGTTCAGACCAAAGCGGTCAACTGTCCGTCCTGCAACAAAAAACGCGCCACGGAATACCCGCAGCGCGTTCTATTCTAACCGGATTGCGGCTTACTTCATTGTGATACGGCCATCCGTATACGGTTGGTATGGCGCGTTCGCGGCAATGTATTCTGCTGTGACGTCGGCCAGATCAGGACCAAAGTCATATGCATTCATCGCGGTTGTGAACATGTCATAGCCATCACCGCCATTGCGGACAAAGTTGTTGGACACAACACCGTATGTTGCCGCCGGATCAATCGGCATGCCGCCGACCATCACGTCACTGATACGCGCACCCGGGGCCGCAGACAGATCAACGGCAAATGTCATGCCCGCAACCTGCGGGAACCGGCCAGAGCCTTCTTCATGCTGGCTCACACCGTTTTCCAAGGCTGCGATCATCGTTTCGCCGGTCACTTGGTATGTGGACAACGTGTTCTGGAACGGCAGCACTGTCAGCACTTCGCCCATGGTGACTTCGCCTGCATCAATAGATGCACGGATACCACCAGAGTTCTGGAAAGCGATCTGGATACCCTGATCAGCAACACGCGCAAGCATGGCGTCTGCAATCAGGTTACCCATTGCACATTCCATCGCACGGCAGACCGAACGATCACCCTCAATAAAAGCAGCCGCTTCAGCGACGACCATGTTGCGGATCTCGTCCAGTGGTTGGGCCAATTCGGCCACGCGGGCAACGGTTTCTGCATCTTCGACGACGTTGCCGTCAATCAGAATTGGCGCGCCGGATGCCTCGATCAGGTTGCCGTCATCGTCGAACGTGACGTTCAACTCGCCAAGGAACTTGCCGTAAGCATAGGCCTGCACAATCGCGGTATTGCCAACCATTGTCGGGTATGGGCCTGCCGCGTTGTCGTCATCGCCCAGCAATGTGTTGGTGTGACCGCCGACAATCACGTCGACACCTGTGGTATTGGCCGCAACCACTTGGTCGACACCATAGCCAGAGTGGGACAGCACGATGATCTTGTTCACGCCCATCCCGGTCAGCTTGTCGACCTCTGTCTGCACAGCCGCACTTGGATCGGAAAAGATCACATTCGGGCCAGGGCTAGCCAGCTCGTCTGTGTTTTCCGGCGTCAGACCGATCAGGCCGATCTGCTCGCCACCGCGTTCAATCACGGTGGATTTCATGAGCGTATCCGCCAGCAAAGGCTCGCCTGATACATCGGCGTTCGACATCAGCACCGGAAAATTCACCGAATCCATAAAGCCCTTGAGGACCTCTGGACCGTCGTCGAATTCGTGGTTGCCGACTGTCATGCCGTCATAGCCCAGTTTGTTCATAAACTCGGCGGCGGCAGCACCTTTGTAATAGGTATAGAACAGCGTGCCCTGAAACTGGTCACCGCCATCCACAAGGATAGAGTTGTTCGAACGCGCACGTGCTTCGGCGACGGATGTCACCAGACGGGCCGTGCCGCCAAAGCATTCGCCAGCGGCATTGTCTTCTGCTGAACAACCACTGTCAAAGCGGCTAATCGGTTCAAAACGCGCGTGAAAGTCGTTGGTATGCAAGATGGTCAGCGAATAGTCTGCCGCCGCCGCACCAGCTGACAGGGCCAGTGCGCAAGTTGTGGTTAAAATACGTGAAATCATTGGATCAAGTCCCCCAAAGGTTGGAATATCGCCAGCTTGGCGAGGGCGTATCATAGAGTCAAACACTATCCCCGTTGCCCTATAGTCACCTTGCGACATATCAATTGCTTGACGATTTTTGCAGCAGCAGCCATGACGCTGCCATGCTGATATACAAAATTTTCCGCGCCGACGAATGGGCCACCTTGCAAGCTGACGGCGAAACCGTCGGCGCGCCAATTGATGTGACCGACGGCTATATCCACTTCTCCACCGCCGAAACCGTGGCCGAGACGACGGCCAAGTATTTCGCAGGTGTCGACGGCCTGGTTTTGCTAGCGATCGAAGCCGACGGCCTCGACCCGCTCAAATGGGAACCGGCACGGATGGGCGTCCTGTTCCCGCATCTTTACCGCAAACTGCGCATAGAAGATGTGGTCTGGAGCAAACCATTGCCGTTGATCGACGGCACCCACCAGTTTCCTGACCTGACATGAGGGCGCTTGAAGCCATCGGCCTGAAAGCCCTGCACCAGCTTGATCCGGAAACGGCGCATGGTCTGGCACTAAAGGCGTTGAACGCGGGTTTGGGCCCACGCAGCGGACCTGTGACATCGCCCCGCCTCAGGACGACCCTTGCGGGCCTTGATTTGCCCAACCCCGTGGGCCTTGCCGCCGGGTTTGACAAAAACGCAACCGCGCTCCATGCCCTTGCCAAGACCGGTTTCGGATTTCTTGAGGTCGGTGCAGCCACGCCCCGCGCGCAAGAAGGAAACCCCAAACCCCGCCTCTACCGCTTGAGCCAAGACAAGGCCGCGATCAACCGCTTTGGCTTTAACAATCAAGGTATGGAGGCAATCGCGGCCCGCCTTGCCAAACGCCCCAAGGGGGCTGTGATCGGCCTGAATTTGGGGGCCAACAAGGACAGCGTCGACAAATCGCGTGATTTTGCCAAGGTTCTGACCCGTTGTGCGGCAGATGTGGATTTCGCGACTGTCAATGTATCATCCCCTAACACTGAAAAGTTGCGCGATTTGCAGGGCAAAGCAGCGCTTGCCGCACTTCTGGCACGTGTGATGGAAGCACGGGCAGCATTGCGCACGCCAATCCCCGTTTTCCTCAAGATTGCACCCGATTTGACAACAGACGAGATCGCGGAGGTGGCAGAAGTCGCCAACGCGTCCGGCATCGACGCGATCATCGCCACCAACACAACACTGGATCGCAGCGGACTGCATGGGCCGCATATTGCGGAAACGGGCGGGCTGTCGGGCCAGCCGTTGTTTGAAAAGTCCACGCGTGTTCTGGCGCAACTGTCGGGCCTGACTGCCTTGCCGATCATCGGTGTAGGCGGCGTCGGTTCAGCGGAACAAGCCTATCAGAAAATTCGCGCCGGCGCGTCTGCCGTGCAGCTTTATACGGCGCTCGTTTATGGCGGCATCTCGCTGGCGGGTGATATCGCAACCGGACTTGATGCCCTGCTGGAACGTGACGGGTT
>CBDTYC010000270.1:0-4066 GCA_965364495.1 uncultured Yoonia sp.
CGTTGGTTGAGCGCGTGAGCGCTATTCGAAATCCAGCCTCAATTAGACGTGCAGTATTTTCGGCGCGTTCAAGCGACCGGAACATCCAATAAAGACCACCTGCGGTTTTTCCCAGCATCTTAGTCTTCCAATATCCAAGTGTCTTTTGTGCCGCCGCCCTGACTAGAGTTCACGACAAGGCTGCCTTCGGTCAATGCCACGCGGGTCAAACCACCCGGTGTGATATTCACGCCCTCGGGTGAAACCAATGCGAATGGCCGCAAATCGACATGTCTGGGCGCAAGACCTGCATCCGTAAAGATCGGAACAGTCGAGAGCGACAGCGTCGGTTGGGCAATATAGTTGGCAGCATTTGCTTTCAGTTTTGCCGCAAAATCAGCCAGTTCTTTCTTGCTGGCTGCAGGCCCGACAAGCATCCCGTATCCGCCGGACCCATGTACTTCTTTGACGACCAAATCAGCAAGGTTATCAAGAACATAGGCCAACATATCCGGCTCGGCGCAGCGGTAAGTCTCGACGTTTTTCAAGATAGCCGGTTCGCCGGTATAGAACGCCACAATATCGGGGATATAGCTGTAAATGGCCTTGTCATCTGCAATGCCGGTGCCGGGCGCATTGGCAATGGTAATGTTCCCAGCGCGGTAGACGTCCATGATCCCCGGAACACCCAACATCGAAGACGGGTTGAATGTCAAAGGATCAAGGAAATCATCATCAACGCGACGATAAAGCACATCAATCCGCTTGTAGCCGTGCGTTGTGCGCATTGCGATATGACCATCGACGACACGCAAATCATGCCCTTCGACAAGCTCGACACCCATCTGGTCCGCAAGAAAACTGTGTTCGTAATAGGCCGAGTTGTGGATGCCAGGCGTCAATACCGCCACGCAAGGGCGACCGGTACAGGATTTCGGCGCACAGGCTGCAAGCGATCGCCGCAAGCTTTTGGGGTAATCACTGACGGGCTGTACTTTGATTTTGCTGAAAAGCTCTGGAAACATCTGCAACATCGTTTCGCGATTTTCGAGCATATAACTGACGCCGGATGGCGTGCGGGCATTGTCTTCGAGCACATAGAAATCATCTTCGCCGGTGCGCACGATATCTGTGCCCACGATATGGGTGTAAACGTCACCCGGCGGACTGAATCCCATCATTTGCGGCAAGAAAGCATCGTTTTGGGCAATCAATTCAATCGGAACAATGCCCGCTTTCAGAATTTCCTGACGGTTATAGATGTCGTGCAAGAACGCATTGATCGCACGCACACGTTGATCAATACCCTTTGAAAGCTTGGTCCATTCGCGGTTTGACAGAATACGCGGGACCAGATCGAAGGGAATCAACCGTTCTTCTGCATCCGCTTGTCCGTAAACATTAAAGGTAATCCCGCTGCTGCGAAAAAAGGCTTCGGCGTCTTGCGCTTTGGTCGAAAGCCGCGCGGTGTTCTGGGTTTCGAACCATGACGCATATTCTGCATAAGGTGCACGTGCGCCGCCTTGAGCCAGCATTTCGTCAAAGAATTTCAAGTCATTTTTCATGCAATAATCATTCACCTTTTCAGTACGAACTGCAACGCGATCACAAGGTTAACCCCGATTTCAGGTGAACCTGAAAAGCCGTTGCCTGCTATTTGGGCAGAACTATCGGGCAAGTACAAGTTCCGCTTTTAGCCCACCCAAAGCTTTGCTTTCCCCAAGCCGCAGCACCCCGCCATGTGTTCGCGCAATGTCGGCAACAATCGACAACCCCAAGCCGACACCGCTGCCGCTGTCTTGGTTGCGGGCCGGATCAAGCCGGACAAAGGGACTAATCGCATCCTCGTAACGATCAGGCGGAATTCCTGGCCCGTCATCTTCTACCCAGAACCGAACGGCGCGGTCTGTCACACTCACACCGATCTGGGCTTTGGTGCCGTAACGCAACGCATTCCCGATAAGGTTGTCCAATGCGCGCCTGATCGCCAATGGCCGCAAGCTGACCGGATCATCCGCCCCTTCGATGCCGGCACATGTGACCGCCTGCCCCATCCGGTCGGCACTTGCCAACACATCCTTGACGATTTCTGATGGCACGGTCGGCTCTCGATTGTCCGCAGCGTCACTGCGCGCAAAATCCAGGAATGCATCAAGCAGGCGTTCCATATCATCGACATCACGCAACAAGGGCGCCGCATCTTCTTCATCGATGAACGACAGCCCCAACCGCATCCGCGTTAATGGCGTCCGTAAATCATGGCTGACGCCCGACAGCATCATTGTCCGGCTTTGTGTCTGCCGTTCCAGTCTGTTGCGCATGTCAAGAAAAGCAGTGCCTGCCGCGCGGACTTCGATCGCACCTGTCGGTGTGAATGGCGTAATCCGGCCTTTGCCGTAATCGGTGGCCGCGCGGGCCATTCGTTTGATCGGGCGCAATTGATTGCGCAAAAAAATGTAGGCGACCGCCGTCATCAGGACACCCATAACGACCATAATAACAAGCAACTGATGGGGATTGGACGCAGAGACACGTCGCCGGCTAAAGTCCATCTGCAGCGGCCCATGTGTCGTCTGCACCCAGACAGAAACACGTGACCGGCTGGCGAGTGAAATCGCCAGCACATCTGAAACTTCGGCGCGCAGTGTATCCATGACCGTCCGTCCTGTCAGATCAAACCGACGCAAGACATCCTCGCCAGCTACGTCGCTTGCCGGAAGTTGCGTGCGGATCTGCAGCGGATCACCAAGCTGCGCAACAGCCTGCAATGCCATTTCGCGGCTTGGCGCTGATTCAGCAGTGTCCGATAGAAACCGCAGTTCGATCGACATGGCGCTTGTCATCAACCGCGTCACACCTTCAAAGTGGCGTTGAATGAAAACCACAGAGACGAGCAATTGCAAAAGCAAGACCGGCAGAACCAGAATAAGTGCGGCACGGGCATAAATGCCGCGCGGCATGTAATTTTTGAGCCAACCAAACATTGCGCTACGCTATCTGCTCTCCCTTCAAACGAAAAGCGCTCAAAATGAGTGTGCTTGACAATTTCACACCCGTCGCAGGGCGCCCATTTGATCTTGCGCCAGATTTGACATTGATCCTTGCCCCGAACCCCTCACCAATGACGCAAATGGGGACAAATACCTTCTTACTTGGTCAAAACTCGCTCGCCATCATTGATCCCGGTCCCGATGATCCCGCCCATTTGCAGGCCTTGATCAAAGCGATCAAAGGGCGCCCTGTCACCCATATTATGGTCACGCATAGCCATCTTGATCATTCGCCACTTGCCGGTCCACTGTCCGATCAGACAAAGGCCCCGATCTTTGCATTTGGTGATAGTACTGCGGGCCGAAGCGAAACAATGGCCGGACTTGCCCACGCAGGGCTGGTTGGTGGCGGCGAAGGTGTCGATCGGAATTTCCAACCCGACGACACACTGGACGACGGTCAGATCATTACTGCAGATTGGGGCCAATTGACTGCCTTGCATACCCCCGGCCACATGGGCAATCACCTTTGTTTCAAATGGGGCGATGCCATTTTTACAGGAGATCACGTGATGGGATGGGCCAGCTCACTGGTGTCACCGCCCGATGGAGACCTGACAGATTTCATGGCATCATGTGCAAAACTGCAGGCGCTAGATGCAACTGTGTTTTATCCCGCACATGGTGCGCCAGTCGCCGACCCGAAAGCCCGTTTGGAGTGGTTGATCTGTCATAGAAAGAACCGCGAGGCCCAGATTCTGGCTGCGTTGGCGCAGCACCCAAAGTCGCCGCATGAATTGACCGCCGAGATATATAAAGACACGCCAGTTGGCTTGCGGGCTGCCGCGGAAAGGAACGTTTTTGCCCATCTGGTCGACCTGACGCAAAGGAAAAAAATAGCGGTTCAGGGTCCGCTCTGCATCGATGCAATATTTTATGAAACTGGCGGCAAATAAGTTTCCGAAAAACTGATCAAATGCTCTGGACGTCGCCAAACCGCATTGCTATAGGTCCCCGAGTGTTCCGACGTAGCTCAGCGGTAGAGCAGTTGACTGTTAATCAATTGGTCGTAGGTTCGATCCCTACCGTCGGAGCCA
>CBDTYC010000271.1:0-4047 GCA_965364495.1 uncultured Yoonia sp.
TTGGCGCGGCGAAGTGTTTGGCAAAGAGGCACTTGAGCTTTGTGAAGGTCGCGTCGGTTTGGCGGTAAAAGGCCAAAAGGTTGTTACCGTCAAGCTTTGAACTGGACCAAGGGTAGGGGCCGCCCTACCTACAAGGCAGACCAACAGGTAAGAGACTGCAATGGCGAACCCTGATTTTGAAGAACTCGTGGAAACCTTTGAATTCCTTGACGATTGGGAAGACCGCTATCGCCACGTGATCGACATGGGCAAGGCGATGGAGCCGCTAGAGGATGCGCTTCGCGTACCGGCAACCAAGGTTGATGGCTGCGCCAGTCAGGTTTGGCTTGTGCCGCAAGTCAAAGACGGCATTTTCACATTTCGCGGCGAAAGCGATGCCATGATCGTGCGGGGTTTGATTGCTGTGCTGCTGGCGCTTTACAACAACCAACCGGTTGCTGATGTCGTAAAGATCGACGCAGTGGCGGAACTTGAACGGTTGGGGCTGAACGATCATCTATCGGCGCAACGCTCTAACGGCTTGCGGGCCATGGTCGAGCGTATTCAGCAAACCGCGGCCGCAGCTTAGGGCGCAAGGTCCGTCAAAGCGGGGCTCAGGTCGCCGTAGCCGGTGAATCGCCGCTCGAACGGTAAGCCTAACCTTGCAGCGCAATCTTGCGCCTTTTTCGTCAATGCCGGATCATCGGTCTGGGCCTGATAGACCAGTTTTTCGTAGTTGCCGAAATACATGTCGCGCAGTTCCGGATGGCGGCCCAGGCCCAGAGGCTCCCAGACAAAGGCATCAAACTGGCGCACCAGAAAATCGGTCAGGTAGAAGGCGGTGAATTCGTCGCGGGCGGCAAAAGTATCGTTGCCCTCAAAAAAGGAATAACAGTGCGGCCCTGCGACCATGCCAACACCCATTTCTGCGCAGGCGGCTTCAAGCAGGCCGCCGGTACCGCAATCGGCATAGACCACAAAGATTTGCGCATATTTTTCGCGATGCTTTTCAACGGCGTCACGGATAGCAGGGACGATTTTTTCGGGGTGATTGTGATAGATCGCGGGAAGGCATTGCAGGTCCAGATGATCCAATCCATTGCCGGATTTGATTGCCAAAATCTCGCGGGCCAATGCGCCGCAAGCAATCAACAGCACCGACCCTGCACCGGCGGGGGGCAGGCCGAAGTCAGTCAGTGTCGCGTCCGTTGTCATGCGTCCCCGTCATCGTTCTTGGCCTTGCGATCGGCGTAGACGCGCCAGCCAAAAGATACGCAAAGCGCGGCAAGGGTAAGTCCTACTAGTCCTGCCGTTGGTGTGACCTGCAAGGCGTCCGTAAACGTCAGTGCGCCGCTCACGGTGACCGCAGCGAGCGTGAATACAACGGCAATGATTTTCATGAGAAGATGAAACGGCATGGTGTCCTCCTGTTGGTTGACAGATAGGGGCACCATGCCGTGATGTTAAGATCAGGCTGATGCAGATGCTTGGTTATGCTTGCGGGCCATGAAAGTTTTTGCAGTCTCGACAGCCACCGCCGCATCGCGGCAATAGGCGTCGGCCCCCCTGGCTTTGCCCCCTTCTTCGTTCAGGGGCGCACCACCGACCAGCACGATATAGTCATCGCGCATGCCTTTTTCGATCATCGTGTCGATCACGACTTTCATATAAGGCATCGTTGTCGTCAGCAGGGCGGACATGCCAAGAATGTCAGGCTGCTCTGTCTCGAGCGCACCAAGATAAGCATCAACTGCGTTGTTGATGCCAAGGTCGACGACCTCAAAGCCTGCGCCTTCCATCATCATCGACACAAGGTTCTTGCCGATGTCGTGAATGTCGCCTTTGACAGTGCCGATGACCATCTTGCCGACACGCGGCGCCCCGGTTTCAGCCAGAAGTGGTTTAAGGATGAACATCCCGCCCTTCATCGCGTTCGCGGCCAAAAGTACCTCTGGTACAAACAGGATACCGTCACGGAAGTCGTGGCCAACGATCGTCATACCGCCGACCAATGCCTCGGTCAGGATGCGGTATGGCGTCCAGTTACGCTCCAGAAGGATATTCACACCTTCTTCGATTTCTTCTTTCATGCCGTCGTAGAGGTCATCGAACATTTGCGCGACGAGGTCTTCGTCGTTCAGTTCGGATAGGATGATGTCGTTTTCTTCGTCGGACATGGCCAACCCTTTGCTTTGTATTGGTTCGACAGTAGTGCGCGGTTTTGCATTTTTCTACCTGTTAATTTCCGACATTCGCGCGAACGGCAACGACCTATCGTTGCGCGTGTTCATGAAAAGTTCTAATATTCATTATGGAAAATCTGCCGCCACAAAAATCACACCGCACACCCGGTCGTGCAGCGGGTCATAATCCGGATGTGCGGTTTGACCGATTGCGCATGGAAGCGGTTGATGACGGCTGGGAACAGCCAGACGAATTGCCCGTTTTGCGTACCGAAGTGCGTGACGAAATGGCGCGCAGTGTTATTTCGCGCAATACCTCGCCGGACTTGTCGTTTGACCGGTCAATCAATCCCTATCGTGGATGCGAACATGGGTGCATCTACTGCTTTGCCAGACCAAGCCATGCGTTTTTGGGCCTCTCGCCCGGATTGGACTTTGAGACAAAGCTGATTGCAAAGCCCAACGCGGCAGCATTGTTGGAAAAAGAGCTGTCAAATCCGCGTTATGTCCCGAAGATGATTGCCATTGGCACGAACACTGATGCCTATCAACCGATTGAAAAAAAGCGTGAAATCATGCGCGATGTCCTAAAGGTTCTGGCGGCGTTCAATCATCCGGTGGGGATTGTCACGAAGGGAACCTTGATCACGCGTGATATCGATACTTTGGGGCCGATGGCCCAAAAAGGACTGGCGCGGGTGGGTGTGTCGCTGACAACGCTGGACGCGAAACTGTCCCGTTTGATGGAACCGCGCGTGCCGTCCCCACAAGCGCGATTGCGGACAATCCGCACGCTTACGGATGCGGGCATTCCGGTGCGGGTGATGGTTTCGCCCGTTGTCCCCGCCCTGACGGACCATGAATTGGAAGCGATCCTGACTGCCGCCAGAGACGCTGGCGCCGTGGCCGCGTCGTCAATTGTTCTTCGGATGCCACGCGAGGTGGCACCGCTTTTTCGCGACTGGTTGGAAACGCATTACCCCGATCGTGCCGCGCGGGTCATTGGCCGGATACGCGAGCTGCATGGCGGTCGGGACTACGATCCAGAATTCGGAACCAGAATGGGCGGGCAGGGTACTTGGGCCGCGCTGCTGCGGCAACGGGTCAGGTTGGCGACGCGCAAACTTGGGCTGGATCGATCATTGCCGGAATTACGGACTGATCTTTTTGCCAGACCGCCGCGCAACGGCGACCAGCTTTCGCTTTTCTAGGTTTGGCCAAAAACCGGCGCTGATGCAGCAGCCGCCTCCGCAACGCCTATGATTGACGACGACGACCGCGACGCGGCGCAGCGGTGGGGCCTGCGCCATCGGTGCCGTCAGAGACAGAAGAGAACCCACCAAGTGCATCTGTGATGGCTTCCAGCGTCGGGCGTGGCCCTCTTGGGCGTGTTTCAAGTGCTTCGCGCATCGCGACCAGATGTTCTGGCGTCGTCCCGCAGCATCCGCCGATAATCGTGGCACCGCAATCACGAGCCAAGACGGCATAATCCGCCATCAGGGCAGGTGTGCCGTCATAGTGGATGTGACCGTCGTGGTATTTCGGAATGCCCGCATTCCCTTTTGCGATAATCGGCAGATCAGAACCTGCCTCGCTAAAGCCCAGAACAGTGCGCAGCAAATCAGACGCGCCAACCCCGCAGTTGGCACCAAAGGCAAGCGGTTGGTAGCTTAGTTTTGCGACACGCTTGACCATCTCGGCCGAAGTGATTCCCATCATCGTGCGCCCTGCGGTGTCAAAGCTCATCGTGCCGCACCAAGGCATGTCAGCCAGCGCAAATGCTTCTGCTGCGGCCGCGAATTCTTCGACAGCACTGATGGTTTCGACCCACAGAACGTCCGCACCGCCAGCCTTCAGGCCTTCGGCTTGTTCATGGAACATTTCG
>CBDTYC010000272.1:0-4046 GCA_965364495.1 uncultured Yoonia sp.
CGTGTCGGACTGCACGTCGCCGTCATAGTTTTTGCAGGCCCAGACGAATTTGCCAGACCACTTCATCGCCGACGCGACCATATCGTCAATCAGGCGGTGCTGGTATTCGATGCCTGCTGCGTCGAATTGCTCTTTGAATTCAGCGTCAAAGATTTCCTGAAACAGGTCTTTGAACCGCCCGTCATAGGCTTTGAGGATCGTGTTCTTGGTTGATAGATACACAGGCCAGCCAAGGTTCAGGCCATAATTGAACGACGCGCGCGCGAAATCGATGATCGAGGCATCCAGATTATACATGCCCATCGCGACACCTGCGGACGGGCTGTCAAAGACTTCTTTTTCGATCACCGTGCCGTCGGCGCCCACGAATTTCATGGTCAGTTTTCCGGGGCCGGGCATCAGGAAATCGGTCGCTTTATACTGGTCTCCGAACGCATGGCGTCCGATGACGATCGGATCTGTCCAACCCGGCACAAGCCGCGGCACGTTTTTGCAGATAATTGGCGCGCGGAACACGACACCGCCCAAGATATTGCGGATCGTCCCGTTAGGTGAACGCCACATCTGTTTGAGGCCAAATTCCTCGACCCGATCTTCATCAGGCGTAATCGTCGCGCATTTCACGCCAACACCGACTTCTTTGATCTTTTCAGCCGCATCAATCGTGATCTGGTCGTTCGTCTCGTCGCGGACCTGCATTGCCAGGTCATAGTAAAGTAAATCAACATCTAGATAAGGCAGGATCAGTTTGTCTTTGATGAAATGCCACATGATCCGCGTCATTTCATCGCCATCTAGCTCAACGATTGGGTTTGCAACTTTGATCTTTGACATCGGGGGCTCCGGTTCGTTGGGGGTCTGCGATGTCCATAACGTATCATGCTGCTTTCGGAAAGCACTGTATGCATTAGTATACAAAAGTATCCGAACAGGGGAAAGTGGTAGGCCCGGCAGGACTTGAACCCGCAACCAAAGCGTTATGAGCGCTCTGCTCTAACCAATTGAGCTACAGGCCCCCTTGTGCTTTTGGAGTAGCAGACCGGACAGGGTGGTCAAGCCCCGCGATGCGTCGAAATTCACGTCATCCCTGTTCCATTTGGCATTGGGATGCGCTAACGACGCGGAAACTGACAGGAGTGCCCCGAATGAGCGCGAAGAATGGCCTGACATACGCCGATGCCGGTGTTGATATTGATGCAGGAAATACATTGGTCGAACGGATCAAACCCGCCGCCAAGCGCACGGCGCGGTCGGGTGTGATGTCTGGTCTTGGTGGCTTTGGCGCGCTGTTCGATCTAAAGGGGGCGGGCTATACCGATCCGATCCTTGTTGCGGCCACAGACGGTGTTGGCACCAAATTGCGGATCGCGATTGATACAGGCAATGTGGACACAATCGGTGTTGATCTGGTTGCCATGTGCGTCAATGATCTGGTCTGTCAGGGGGCAGAGCCTTTGTTCTTCCTCGACTACTTTGCGACCGGAAAGCTGGAGCTGGATCAGGCCACCCGCATTATCGAAGGTATCGCTGCGGGATGTGCTGCGTCCGGCTGTGCGCTGATCGGTGGTGAAACCGCAGAAATGCCCGGTATGTATCACGACGGTGACTTTGACCTCGCGGGTTTTGCTGTCGGCGCGATGGAGCGTGGCACGGATTTGCCTGCCGGTGTTGCCGCAGGTGACGTGCTTCTGGGGCTTGCGTCAGACGGCGTCCATTCCAACGGATATTCACTGGTGCGCCGGATTGTCGAAGTCTCGGGGTTGTCCTGGGATGACAAGGCACCCTTTGCAGATGCGCCATTGGGCGAGGCGTTGCTTGCGCCAACGCGTCTATATGTCAAACAAGCATTGGCCGCTGTGCGGGCGGGGGGCGTGCATGCGCTGGCCCATATCACTGGCGGCGGTTTGACTGAAAACCTGCCACGGGTGCTGCCCGAGGGCATGGGTGCCCAGATTGATCTGAACGCATGGGACTTGCCGCCGGTTTTCCGCTGGCTTGCGGAAACGGGCGGCATGGCGGAAGCCGAGCTGCTGAAGACATTCAATGCCGGTATTGGCATGGTCTTGGCTGTCGATGCAGACAAAGCGGCTGCATTGACAGAATTGCTGGTTCAAGAAGGCGAAACCGTGCATCAGCTAGGAGCGGTGACCGCCGGTGAAGGCATGCACTATAGCGGTTCGCTTCTGTGACAAAGCGGGTAGCCATCCTGATTTCGGGTGGTGGCTCGAACATGGTCGCTTTGGTGAACTCCATGCAAGGCGACCATCCTGCACGGCCCGTTCTGGTCCTGTCGAATGATCCACTTGCGGGTGGCTTGTCCAAGGCGGATGCTTTGGGCGTTCCTACGGCTTGTGTGGATCACAAACCCTTTGGAAAAGACCGCGGCGCATTCGAGGTCGCATTGCAGACCGCGCTTGAGGTCGCGAAGCCTGACATCATTTGTCTGGCTGGTTTCATGCGTATTCTTACGGCTGATTTCACGCGGCAGTGGGAAGGGCGTATGCTGAACATCCACCCTTCTTTGCTGCCCAAGTACAAAGGGCTTCACACCCATGCGCGCGCGCTCGAAGCTGGCGACACAGAACACGGCTGTTCCGTACACGAGGTGACAGCAGCGTTGGATGATGGTCCGATCCTTGGGCAGGCCCGCATGAAAATCACCCCTGACGATACGCCTGATACGCTGGCTGCGCGACTTTTGCCGTTGGAACATGCACTTTATCCAGCCGTCCTGCGCCGTTTCGCCGAAGGCGATCGTGCGCGGTTGGACCTGCAAGGCTAGCGGTGTCTTTCCTTCGGGCTATCAATCGCTTATCAACACGCTCAGCGCATTTTGGATCGACGGAAAACTTATGAAGACAATCACTACGACCGCGGATTTGGCCGCATTCTGTCTTGAGGCCGCAAAACGCCCCTACGTGACCGTCGATACCGAATTTTTGCGCGAACGCACCTATTATTCAAAGCTTTGCTTGGTGCAACTGGCCTATCAGGACGACGACAGCAACGACGCGGTCCTTGTTGACCCGTTGGCGGACGGTCTGTCATTGGCACCGCTCTATGATCTGTTCCAGGATGTGGGATGCGTCAAAGTTTTCCACGCAGCCCGTCAGGACTTCGAGTTTTGTTACGTCGATGCAGGTGTCATCCCCGAGCCGCTATTTGATACGCAGGTCGCCGCGATGGTGTGCGGGTTTGGTGAACAGGCCGGATACGAGACTTTGGTGCGCAAGATTGCAAAATCTGATCTGGACAAGTCCTCGCGTTTTACTGACTGGTCACGCCGTCCCTTGACCGATGCGCAGGCAACTTACGCAATCGGTGATGTCACCCATCTGCGTGATATCTATGAATACTTGTCTGACCGTTTGGCCAAGACGGGTCGCGCGAAATGGGTGGCCGAGGAAATGGCGGTTCTGAAGGACCCCGCAACCTACCAAGCGGACCCCGACAATGCGTGGAAACGCGTCAAGACACGCACCCAGTCGGGAAAGTTCATGGCGATCGTGCGCGAACTGGCCCGTTTCCGAGAGGTCTATGCACAAGAACGCAACATCCCGCGCACGCGCGTTTTCAAGGATGATGCCTTGGTCGAGATTGCATCAACCAAACCGCAATCAGAGCAAGATCTGGGCCGGTCGCGGTTGTTGCTGCGCGAGGCCCGCAAAGGTGACATCGCGGCGGGTATCATCGAGGGGGTGAAGGCGGGGATCGCGACCAAGCCCGAAAACATGCCAAAGGTCGATAATGCGCGCGCCAAGCTGCAAGTGAACCCCGCATTGGCCGATATGCTGCGCGTTTTGTTGAAGGCCAAGACGGATACAGCAGACGTGGCACCAAAGTTGATTGCCTCGGCATCTGATCTGGACGCGTTGGCCGCTGGTGAACGCGATGTGCCGGCCCTGAAAGGTTGGCGCGGCGAAGTGTTTGGCAAAGAAGCACTGGAGTTGTGCGCAGGTGGCGTTGGACTGGCCGTCAAAGGTCAGAAGGTCGTGACCGTCAGGTTTTCGATGCCGGTCTGGTTCATCATCACTGTCTCCATCATC
>CBDTYC010000273.1:0-4037 GCA_965364495.1 uncultured Yoonia sp.
GCCGCATTCACGCCACTGATGACGCTCTATCTGACAGAGACAACAGACCCGGACGATGTCCGCTCCGCCCATGCCGCCGGAATTGCAACAGCAGTAAAGCTCTATCCCGCTGGTGCCACCACGAACTCTGCCTCAGGGGTGCGCGACTTCGAAAAAGTCCGCCCTGTACTGGAGGTCATGGCAGAGATCGGCATGCCGCTTTGTGTGCATGGTGAAGTGACAGACCACGACATCGACATCTTTGATCGCGAGGCCATGTTCATTGATCGCGTCCTCAAGCCGCTGCGCAAAAAGGTGCCGGACCTCAAGATTGTGATGGAACACGTCACCACCCAAGACGCGGTCGATTATGTACGCGACAGCAGCAAAAACCTTGCCGCGACCATCACAACCCATCACCTGATTATCAACCGCAACCATATCCTTGCGGGCGGTATCAAACCGCATTTCTACTGCCTGCCCGTCGCAAAGCGCGAAGCGCATCGCGTGGCATTGGTTCAGGCGGCAGTATCCGGCGACAGACGCTTTTTTCTTGGCACCGACAGCGCCCCGCACACCGATCCCGCCAAACTGCAGGCATGTGGCTGTGCTGGCATCTTTACCGCGCCCAATACGATGTCCTGCCTGGCCGAAGTCTTTGATGCTGCCGGACGTATTCGCAAGATTGAAAACTTTGCGTCACTGAACGGTCCTGCCTTTTACGGGCTGCCCGCCAATTCAGAAACCATCACGCTGACCAAAGGTGATCCGGTCAATTACCCGAGCCATATCGAAACCGATGATGGACCTGTCACGGTGTTTGATCCCGGGTTTGACCTTCATTGGCGTGTCGAGATGTAGCGACTGCCGGATGCCTCCGGCGGAAGTTTTTTCAGAAATAAGAAGGTATAGGCCTGTACGATGATCCCCACCTCATTCCCGACCAAAGAAGAAATGGCCCGATTGACCGCTGGCATGCTGATCGAGATTGGCGCGATCGATTTCAATGCGGTCAAACCGTTCACACATGCCTCTGGCAAGCAGGCCCCGACCTACGTGGATTGCCGCAAGCTGATTTCCTATCCCCGTATCCGCGCCACACTGATGGATTTCATGGCAGTCTCGATCATGCGCGAAGCCGGATTCGAGGCATTCGACAATATTGCTGGCGGCGAAACAGCCGGTATTCCGTTCTCTGCACTTGTGGCCGAGCGTCTGGCGCTGCCAATGACCTATGTCCGCAAAAAGCCAAAGGGTTATGGACGCAATGCCCGGATTGAAGGTGTGATGACAGAGGGCCAGCGCGTCTTGTTGGTCGAAGACTTGACAACCGATGGTGGTTCCAAGCTGTCATTCGTCGATGCCATCCGCGAAACCGGTGCAAGCTGTGCGGCGACAGCGGTGATCTTTTACTATGGGATCTTTGAAGGTGTCGAAAAGACATTGGCCGACCACGGTGTCCAGTTGATCCATTTGTGCACATGGTGGGACGTTCTGGCCGAAGCAAAGGCACGCGGGGCGTACGACACTGCGACCCTGACAGCGGTCGAGTCCTATCTGAACGACCCCGCTGGTTGGACCCCTGTAGTTTCTTAAAAACTTATCCCCTGCTCTGTGCACAACTCGGGTCGGGAATCGCTGAAATGGTCTGCATAGTGCGCTCACTTTGCGCCACAACACTTGATCTGGTATAGTTGCCAAGCAGACGTTTTTATCCACAAGGTTATCCCGCCGGATATCCCCGTTGATATCCTGATGGTCATAGCCAGCCCCGTCCTGCTAAGAGGGCGGCGGGACGCGTGAGGGACAAAATGAACGAGATTACGACATTCAATGCGACCGGTGTTCAAGATGCCGCCGCCGACGCGATGCCTCACTCGATCGAGGCGGAGCAACAGTTGTTAGGCGCTATTCTGACCAACAACGATATCTTTGACCGTGTCGCGGCGATCATCGGCCCCAAACATTTCTATGATCCCGTCCATGCCCGCATTTTTGAAACCGCCGCCTCACGCATTGGCCGCAATATGCTGGCCAGTCCTGTGACCCTCAAGGCATTCATGGAGGATGACGAGGGTCTAAAGGAACTCGGGGGGCCACCATACCTTGCGCGCCTTGCCGGTGCTGCGATTTCCGCATTCGCTGCGCGTGACTATGCACAGATGATTTATGATTTCGCCACGCGCCGCGAGTTGATCCGCCTTGGTCGTGACATCACCGACAAGGCTGCCAAAGTTGATATCGACAGCGAGCCGCGTGAACAGATCATCGAAGCCGAGCAAGCCCTTTATTCTCTAGCCGAACAGGGTGTTTCCGAAAAGGGGTTTCAGTCATTCCTTGCCGCTGTGACCGAAGCGGTGAACGTTGCCAACACCGCCTACCAGCGCGACGGTGGTTTGGCAGGCATTTCGACAGGGCTTGTCGACATGGACAAGAAACTGGGCGGCTTGCACAAGTCCGACCTTTTGATCCTCGCAGGGCGTCCGTCGATGGGTAAAACGTCACTTGCCACCAACATCGCCTACAACGTGGCGAAAGCCTACCGTCGCGGGAAACTGCAAGATGGCAGCGAGGGCGCGGTTGACGGGGGTGTTGTAGGCTTCTTCTCGCTTGAGATGAGCGCCGAGCAGTTGGCGGGGCGTGTTCTGGCCGAAGCGTCCGAGATTTCGTCGCACAAGATCCGCCAAGGCGACATGACCGAGAGCGAATTCCGCCGCTTTGTCGATGCAGCAAAGCAACTGGAATCTTGCCCGCTTTATATTGATGACACCGCCGCAATCCCGATTTCGCAGTTGGCTGCACGCGCGCGCCGACTGAAACGGACGCATGGTCTTGATCTACTGATTGTGGACTATTTGCAGCTGGTGCGCGGGACATCCGACAACCGCGTTCAGGAGATTGGCGAGATTTCGATGGGCCTCAAGGCGATTGCCAAGGAATTGAACATTCCAGTTGTGGCACTATCGCAGTTGTCGCGGCAGGTGGAATCGCGTGAAGACAAACGCCCGCAGCTATCTGACCTGCGCGAATCAGGGTCGATCGAGCAGGACGCCGACGTTGTTATGTTTGTGTATCGTGGCGAATATTACACCGAGCGCGAAAAGCCTGAAGATCACAACATGGAAGCCATTGCAGCATGGCAAGAGAAGATGTCGAACCTGCATGGCAAGGCCGAAGTGATTGTCGGCAAACAGCGCCACGGCCCGATCGGCACCGTCGAACTCTCATTCACGGCTGAATTCACCCGCTTTGGCAACCTCGTCAAGCCATGGCAGCAAGGCGACGACCAGCAGTTTTAGGCGCAAAGCGGCAAATGACTTGCCCCATGCCACCGCCCCTGCCAAAAGGTCCTTATGAGTACCGGACGCCTTATCATCGACCTTGACGCTGTCGTCGCCAACTGGCGCGCACTTGACGGCATGACAAGCTGCAAGACTGCTGCTGTGGTCAAGGCAAACGGCTATGGGCTGGGGTCTGCCAATGTCGCCAAAGCCCTTTTCAAGGCGGGCGTGCGCCAATTCTTTGTCGCCGTCGCAGAAGAAGCCATTCCAATTCGCGAAGAACTGGGGCCCAAGCCCGATATCTGTGTTTTCTCCGGTCATATGAAGGGCGACACCAGCCTGATCCGCGAGCTGGGGCTAACGCCGATGCTGAACTCTGTGGACCAGTTGACAGACCATCTTGAGGCCCTGCCCGATCACCCTTTCGGCATCCAGCTGGACACCGGCATGAATAGGCTGGGCATGGAAATGCAGGAATGGGCCGCTGTGGCTGAACTTGCCCTGTCGCAAAAACCAAAGCTCGTGATGTCGCATCTGGCCTGTGCGGATGAACCTGATCACCCGATGAACCCCTATCAACTGGAACAGTTCAAGAAGATGACTGACGGCATTTCGGCGCCGCGGTCACTGGCTGCAACGGGCGGTATCCTGCTTGGTCCGGAATATCATTTCGACCTGACCCGGCCGGGTATTGGACTATACGGCGGGCTACCCTTCGCGCCGGCCACACCTGTTATCGAATTGGACCTGCCCGGGGTGCAGATCCGCGACGTTGCC
>CBDTYC010000274.1:0-4027 GCA_965364495.1 uncultured Yoonia sp.
GCGCCCGATGCTTCGTGGTGTGCTCCTGGAGCCGGGGCCGGACAGGCCCCGGTCAGCGAATGGGCGATCGCGGCAGGCGGCCACACCCGCACCGGACTGGAAGACAACGTGCGTTGGGACAAGAACACGCTTGCACCGTCAAACGCGGCCCTTGTCACACGTACCGCAGACATCTGCGCACGTTATGACCGCCCCGTTGCAACACCGGCGCAAGCCCGCGCTATTCTGGGCCTGCGTCCTTACACTAGCTGATTTCGCCCATGCAGAGATATTTGATCTCCAGATAGTCTTCGGTCCCGTATTTAGAGCCTTCACGGCCCAATCCCGATTGTTTGACGCCCCCGAACGGGGCCACTTCGGTTGAAATAAGCCCTGTGTTGATACCGACCATTCCTGTTTCAAGCGCTTCTGCGACGCGCCAGACGCGGGCCAGATCGCGGCTATAGAAATAGGACGCCAAGCCGAATTCACTGTCGTTTGCCAAGGCTATGACCTCGGCCTCGTCCGCGAACTTGAAAAGCGGCGCAACTGGGCCAAAGGTCTCTTCTCTGGCGACTTTCATGTCCGTGGTCACGTCGGTCAGGACGGTTGGTTCGAAGAACGAACCACCCAATTGTGCGCGCTTGCCTCCAAGGGCGATTTTTGCGCCTTTGCTCAGGGCATCGGCGATGTGATCTTCGACCTTGGCGATTGCAGCCTCGTTGATCAGTGGTCCCGTCGTTACACCTTCGGCAAAGCCGTCACCGACCATAAGAGCCTTGGTTTTCTCGGCTAGTTTTTCCGCAAAAGCATCATAAACGCCCGCTTGAACATAGATACGGTTCGCACAAACACATGTCTGGCCGTTGTTGCGGTACTTTGCGATCATTGCGCCTTCGACGGCGGCATCCAGATCGGCATCGTCAAAAACGATAAAAGGGGCATTGCCACCGAGTTCAAGCGACATCTTCTTGATCGTGTCTGAACACTGGCTCATCAGGATTTTGCCAACGCGGGTCGAGCCGGTGAACGTAATCTTGGCGACCTTTTCGTTTGCGCAAAGTTCTTTTCCGATGGCTGCGCTATCAGACGACGGGATCACGTTGAACACGCCAGCAGGGATACCTGCGCGTTCAGCAAGAACAGCCATAGCAAGGGCGGACAAAGGGGTCAGTTCCGCGGGACGCGCCACAAATGTGCAACCGACCGCAAGGGCAGGGGCCACTTTGCGGGCGATCATTGCATTGGGGAAGTTCCATGGTGTGATCGAACCAACGACCCCGATTGGCTGCTTGATGACAACGATACGCTTGTCGCGCTGGTGGCCGGGAATGACATCACCGTAGATGCGCTTGGCCTCTTCGGCGAACCATTCGATAAAAGATGCCCCATAGAGGATTTCCCCCCGGGCTTCGGGCCAAGGTTTGCCCATCCCGGCGGTCAAGATTGTCGCAAGGTCCTCTGCATTGGCAATGATCAGATCGTACCACTTGCGCAGGACAGCCGCACGTTCCTTGCCAGTCCACGCGGCCCATTCGGACTTGGCTGCATAGGCGGCATTGATGGCATTGGTCGTATCCGCTACGCCCATATCAGACACATGTGCGATTGTGTTACCGTTGGCGGGGTTGGTGACGGGGAAAGTTTCGTCTTTTTCGATCCATTGCCCGTCCACATACGCACGTGTTTCCAAAAGCGATTGATCGTTCAGGCGCAATCCTGCGTCAGTGGTTCTCATAGCAGTCATCTTTGGTTCCTCGGATGGCGGGAATGGACGTTTCAACCTGTCGGTAGACCTGCGGGCAAGGAAAGGCAACGTCGGCAACCGAAGTGAGCATGAAGGCCGTTGAATTTGGTTTGGGGCAAGTGCCAGAACGTGATAAGAAACGCCAAGGAATAAGGGAAAACTGTTGTGCTCCATCATGCCTTGCTGCAATGCCAAATCCGGTCGCTTTGTGGCACTTGATCTCGTATGCAAGCCGGCAATCTGGAAGGGAATTGGAATGATCGTAGAGCCAGAATGTTTTCCGCTCCCAAGTGATTGGTATGTCTTGCAGCTCAAGCCGAACGGTTTGAAGCTGGCGCAAACCAATCTGGCGCGGCAAGGCTACCAAACCTTGATGCCAATGCGCGAAGTGTCACAGCAGGCCAGATATGGGCTAAAGAGCGTCAAGCGACCGCTCTTTTCGGGGTATCTTTTCTTTGGGCATGCGGAGGGTCCAATAAATTGGCGCGCGATTGCAAACACCCGTGGCGTCACCCGTGTGGTCAACGGGACTGACGGGCAGCCAGCGCCGCTTCCTTCTGAATTCGCTAATGGTTTGATCCAAGCAACTGCAAAGGACGGGATGCTGATCGCGATGACCGACTATCGCTCCGGTGACGCCGTTAGTGTGATCAACGGTCCGTTTTCGGGCTGGCTAGCGCGGGTTATTGCGGCGGACGATGAAGGCCGTGTGCGGCTTTTGATTGACATCATGGGGCGTAAAACAGCCCTTGAGATCGCAAGTGAAGATCTTGAGAAGCACGCACAGTAGCTGCCAAATGATCGCGAAAATCAGGTGACGCAAGCGCCAAATCCGGCCATTCCTGTCTCATAAGATGTATGGCGCCAGTGGACTTATTTTTGTCTCTAAAGGGTCATACTCATGAGGTGAGCATACTGTAGGTTGAATAGGGCGTAGATTTAGAGGCGCCGGAATTGTATCTGAAAGCACCTGTGTCAAATAGCTGGTTGCATAATATCAGACTAGATGGACTATATTTTTGAGAGTTACTGGCGAGTTAAATGCAATTCGAGACTGACATCCTGCCCAGCTACCAGATAGGTCTGCTTGCGCTGATTTCCTTCTGTGTTTGTCATGTGATCGTCGCGATGGCAAAGTTTTTTCCGCGATTGCGTGGCCGGATCAACGACACAACTGCCGTCCAGTCTATGCATAGCAATCCAACCCCGCGGGTGGGGGGGATCGCGGTTTTTGGGGCGGCTGTTTGCAGTGCCTTCTTTATCCCTCTGCCGCTGACCCAAGGATATGTCGGCTTCTTTCTGGCGATTTCGATCCTGTTCATTGTTGGCCTGAGAGAGGACCTCGGGTTCGATGTTTCCCCGAAAAGTCGCTTGTTCGTGCTTGTCGGCGCAAGTCTCCTTGTCGTCATATTGGTCGGAGAGTGGCTCCCGCGCATCGGGGTTTTCTTCCTTGATCCATGGCTTCAATACTGGTGGTTCGGTGTGCCATTTACTTTGTTGGTCTCTGCCAGCGTCGCAAACGGCTTCAACCTGATTGACGGGGTCAACGGCCTTGCCGCTATGACGGCTACAACTGCGGCGATCGCAATAGCGATGATCGCATATCAGGCCGGTTATATACCGATGTCAAACGTCAGCCTGATGCTGGCTGCCGCTGTCTTCGGGTTTTTCCTGGTCAACTTCCCGTTTGGATTGATTTTCCTTGGTGACGCAGGTGCTTACACCATGGGGTTCATCCTGGCATGGTTCGGGATTGCAGTGATTATCAACGTCGATGCAGTATCGCCCTGGGCGATACTTCTGACGGTTTTTTGGCCTTTGGCAGATACACTGCTTGCCATCTACCGCAGAGCCAGACGGAAAAAGGGGGCGATGTTGCCTGACCGTCTTCATGTGCATCAGCTTGTCATGCGCGGTCTGGAAATCTGCTTCCTGGGTAGGGATATGCGCCACGTCTCGAATTCGCTGTCAACTGTTGTCCTCGCCCCATTTGTGATTGCACCACAAATCGCGGCGGTGGTGTTATGGGATGAAAACAGAAGTGCGTTTTTTGCGGTTTTGGTCTTCTTGGTACTGTTCTTCGGGTCTTATGCGCTGGCTTTGGGATGCATTGGCAGCTGTCGGCGAAGGTCCAAAATGCGGACGGGTTCAGCGGCAGATCATAGGGTTTCAGTCCGCTGAAGCAATGATGCCAGCCGCTGAACGCCCGCACTCACAAGGTTTGCTTCACCGTGCGCTTCAACATTGAGCCTCACGACAGGTTCGGTATTGGAGTTGAGCAGATTGAAACGCCAAGTCTCC
>CBDTYC010000275.1:0-4021 GCA_965364495.1 uncultured Yoonia sp.
TTTCGAAGAATGGCGGGAACCTTGGCGAAACAGGGTCCGTCGGGTTCATGTTCGCCCGCAAAGGCGAAATCGTCTACCCCGCTTCTGTAGCTGACGCAGATACGGTGATGATGGCCGCAATCGAGGCAGGCGCGGAAGACGTGCAAAGCGACGAAGACAACCATGTCATCTATTGCGCCGATACCGATCTGAACGAAGTGTCGACGGCGCTAGAGGCGGAATTGGGCGAATCGGAATCCACCAAGCTGATCTGGAAGCCGAACATGTCGACCGAGCTTGATCTGGAAGGCCTGACCAAGCTGATGAAGTTGCTTGATACGCTTGAAGAAGACGATGACGTCCAGCGTGTTACGTCCAACTTCGAAGCATCCGACGCAGTCATGCAGGCATTCGCGGAAAGCTGACCGGCCCTAAGGTGTGATGACACCCTGTTCTGTCACGATCAGATCAAGCGGTTGATCTGTCGCCTCGAGCGGCAGCGCCTCGGCTTCTTGTGCGCTATACGCAAAGCCAATCGCCATTGTCGGCTGGGCTGCGCGCAGCTTTTCCAGCGTGCGATCGTAGAACCCGCCACCATAGCCCAAACGCCCGCCCTTGCGGTCAAAGGCGACCAACGGAACAACCACGATTTGCGGAACCATCCATGTGCCTGAAGCAGGGATTTTCGCACCGAATTCGCCCGGCACCATTTCGCAGTCAGGCTGCCATGCGCGGAATTGCAGGGGCTGGCCCGCGCCAAGGATGACAGGCACGCCAACCGGCCCGTAGGCGGCGGCCTCTGCCATTGCCGCTATCGGATCGATTTCGGTGCGCATTGCCATGTAGCCGGACAAAGGCACGCCGCGATAACCTGCAAGGACCTCGCTCAGAAAGCCAGCCGTTGCAGGATTGCCTTGATGTGCAATCTTCCGGCGCGCAAATGCGGCCTGCCGAGCAGCCGTTTTGTCCATCATAGCAACCACATTGCAGCAAGCCCCAAGAACGCGAAAAAGCCGACTACATCCGTGACGGTGGTCACGAATGCACCGGACGCAAGGGCCGGATCAACGCCCATTTTTTCAAGCACAACAGGAATGACCGTGCCGGCAAATCCGGCAACCACCATGTTGATCACCATGGCGACAGCAATCACAGCGCCAAGCATCGGCGAGCCGAACCAGACAATGCCCACAATGCCCATCACGACCGCGAAGATTGCCCCGTTAATCAAACCGACCAACACCTCTCGGCGGATAACGCGCCAGACGTTTGCCGTGGTCAAATCGCGGGTCGCCAAAGCGCGCACCGCGACAGTCAGTGACTGTGTGCCTGCATTGCCACCCATCGAGGCCACGATGGGCATCAAAACCGCCAATGCAACCAAACCCGCGATGGTTTCTTCAAAAAGCGAAATCACCAGAGATGCAAAAATCGCCGTGACAAGGTTTACAGCCAGCCACGGAAAGCGTTGGCGGGTGGTCTCGATCACGCGGTCAGACAGGCTGCCTTCGCCGACACCCGCCAGGCGCAGGATATCTTCTTCAGCTTCTTCCTCCAAAAACGCCATCGCATCGTCGATGGTAATTACACCTACGATCCGTTCGTCGTCGTCAACGACGGGGGCCGTAATCATATGGTAGTGGTTGATCGCTTGCGCGACCTCTTCCACGTCCTGATCAACGTGGAAGGTACGGAATGTATCCTCTGTCAGATCGCGCAGGGGTGTATCGCGGGGGTGGCTCAGGATACGGCCCAAGGTCACATAGCCCACAGCCTTCAGGCGCGGATCGACCAGAATGATATGGTAGAACTGGTCCGGCAGGACGACATCGGATCGCAGGTAGTCAATCGCCTCGCCGACCGTCCAGAACTCTGGCGCGCGCACCAGTTCGGACTGCATGTGACGGCCAGCGGATTCTTCTGGGTATGCCAGCGCCTTTTCGACAACCACACGGTCGCCAGCATCCAGCGCATCAAGAACGGCCTCTTGCTGGGCATCGTCCAGATATTCGACGAGATCGACAACATCGTCGCTTTCCAGATCACGCACGGCATCGGCTAATTCGGAAGGGGCGAGTTGCGAGATGACTTCCTCGCGCAGATTTTCGTCAAGTTCGGAAAGGATCTCACCGTCAAGAGCCCCTGGCCAAACCGACAACAGTTCGCGGCGGTCGCGAGCGTCGACCTGTTCAAGCAGGTGCGCAACGTCAGCAGGATGCAAATGATCAAGCAGGCCGCTAATCACCTCACCTTGACCAGCCGCAACAGCCGCCATCACATCGCCAACCAGACGGTCGGTAATGCCAAAGGCCTCTTCGTCGGATTCGTCGTCGATATCTGCCATGGAAACCCCCTGCTGCAGCGGCAGCATAGTCAATCATTACGGGCACACAACGTGCATTTGAGCGATTTACCAACTTGGCGCAGGGTCATATGTTGGCAGTATGAAACAACAGCTTCTTCTCGGCCAAACACTTGGTTTTTCGGGCAATCCACTGACTGGCGCCTGGCAGGACGCAGTGCGCTTTGACAGTTCGGGCGGCGTTCTGTTGGCCGACGGGCACATTGTCGCCACAGGTGATGCAAAGGCCCTGCAACAGGCGTACCCCAAGGCCATGATCACCGATTATGGCGATGCTCTGATTACCGCAGGTTTCGTTGATGCCCATATGCACTATCCACAAACCGGCATCATTGCGAGTTGGGGAAAACAGCTGATTGACTGGCTCAACACATATACTTTCCCCGAGGAATCCCGTTTCGGGGACAAAGAATACGCCGATGACATCGCTGGTCGGGCGCTGGATCTGGCGTTGACACATGGTACAACCACACTGACCAGCTTTTGCACAATCCACCCCCAAAGCGTCGATGCGTTTTTTGAGGCGGCAGCACGGCGCAACATGGCGGTAATCGCCGGCAAGACCTGCATGGACCGCAACGCGCCCGATACCCTGCGCGACACAGCAAAGTCCGCCTATGACGACAGCAAGGCGTTGTTGGAAAAATGGCATGGCAAAGGTCGCGCCGCATATGCGATTACGCCGCGGTTTTCACCGACATCAACACCGGAGCAACTTGCCGCTTTGGGCGCATTATGGGCAGAACACCCTGACTGCCTGATGCAGACCCATCTGAGCGAGCAACTGCCAGAGATCGCTTGGATGCACGCGCTATATCCTGATGCACGTGATTATCTTGATACTTATGAAGCTTTCGGCTTGTTGGGCGGGCGTGGCCTTTATGGGCATTCAATCCACTTGGAAGACCGTGAAATCGCGCGCTTGGCAGAACTGGGCGCCGCCGTGGTGCATTGCCCGACGTCCAATACCTTTATCGGGTCGGGGCTCTTTGATCTGATGGGGCTGGCAAAAGCATCTGTTTCCATCGGACTTGCGACCGATACGGGCGGCGGGTCGTCATGTTCGATGTTGCGCACGATGGCGGCGGCCTATGAAATCGGACAATTGCGCGGGACCGCCCTGCACCCTGCCCAACTGATGTGGCTTGCGACCGAAGGATCGGCTGAGGCTTTGAAAATGTCCGGCAAGATCGGTCACCTCGGGGCCGGTGCGGCGGCAGACATCACCGCACTTGATCTTGCGTCTACACCTGCCATTGCCCAGCGTAGCGGGCGCGCCACCGACATTTGGGACGCACTGTTTCCCACCATCATGATGGGCGACGACCGCGCAATCAAAGATGTCTGGATCGCAGGAAACCGCTGGACCCCTAACAGCCCGACGAGAGTTTCATAACCCAAATGTCACCCGCGCGGCCCAACCCGTAATCGGTATAGCGTCGGCCCAGCAAATTGACCCTATGGCCGTGCGAAGCGCGCCAAGCAGCAAAAACTTCTTGTTCGGATTTCTGTCCTTGCGCGATATTCTCGGCTCCTGCCCTCATGTTGCAACCCGCAGCATTGGCCCGCGCCTTCAGATTATTGCCGTTTGGGCCACCCACGGAATCGTGTGAAAAATAACCGCGGCGCTCCATGTCCTGCGCATGGGCTTGTGCGGCGCGTGTCAGGATCGGGTTTTCC
>CBDTYC010000276.1:0-4005 GCA_965364495.1 uncultured Yoonia sp.
GACCGCCGCATCAAGGATTGAACTTACCGAAGCCCCGATAATCTGGTCCTGCCCTTGCTGGGCAATCTGGGCGGCATAGCTGCGCACCACGAAAAACAACAATACCGCCAGTATTGCGGCACCGCCTACCAGCGTCACTGCCAACCGGTTGCGCAGTGACCCGGCGACGCGAACCACATCAGTCATGGTCAAGCCGGTATCCCAAACCACGGTGGGTGGTTATCGACACGCCAGAGTTTTCAAGATGTTTGCGCAGTCGCCCGATATAGACCTCGACAGCGTTCTCGGACACGTCTTCTTCGTAGGAAAACAGCCGGTCGATCAGCTTGGTTTTCGGGAAAATCTGGCCGGGCGCGCTGATCAGCAGCTCTAGCAGGCGCAGTTCACGGTTGCGCAGGTTGATCAGATTGTCGCCGACGGTCAGGTGGCCTGCGACGGGATCAAAAGCCACGTCACCGTATCGGGTAATTGTCCGCGCGGTCCCTGCCTTGCGGCGCAAAACCGCGCGACATCTCGCCTGCAATTCCGCGTGGTCAAAAGGCTTTGTGATGTAGTCGTCCGCCCCTAGATCCAACACCGTGATTCTATCCGAAACCTGCGAACGCGCAGTCAGAACAATGACCGGAGTGTCGTTTTCACCTGCACGATGCGCCTTTAGAAAGCTGCGCCCGTCACCATCTGGCAGCATGATATCAAGCAGGATCAGGTCATATTCACCGGTCTTTGAAAACGCATTCGCATCGCTGATATTTGGTGCATGATCAATCACATGCCCGTCGAGTTGCATCCGCGAGCAAATGGCATTTGCCAGTTCAATATTATCTTCTACCAGAAGAAATCTCATCGCAGCGAATGCCTTTTTTTGGTCGTGACAGGTCCGTGTCAGGTTGTTGTGATGGGTTATGTCAACTGATCCATCAATCGGGCAGTTGTCAAATGGGAGGAATACTATGACATCTTTTAACATGACCCGCCGGGTCGTGATGGCCGCTGCTGCGGCTGCATTGACACTCGGCACACCCGCTGTTGCAGGCGGCCATCAGGTCGCTGACAGTATCCACTTTCTGATCCCCGGCGGCGCCGGCGGCGGTTGGGACGGCACAGCACGCGGCACTGGCGAGGCGCTGACAGCATCTGGCCTTGTTGGTTCTGCCAGCTACGAGAACATGTCAGGCGGCGGCGGCGGCAAAGCAATCGGCTACCTGATCGAAAACGCAGAAAGCCAGCACGGCACGTTGATGGTCAACTCGACCCCGATCGTGATCCGCTCGTTGACAGGCGTGTTTCCGCAGAACTTCCGTGACCTGACGCTGGTTGCCGGTACCATCGGTGATTATGCGGCAATCGTTGTCGGTAAGGACAGCCCGGTGAATTCTATGGCTGATCTGGTTGCCGCCTACCAAGCTGACCCACGCGGCACGGCCATCGGTGGCGGCTCCGTTCCGGGTGGCCTTGACCATCTGGTTGCGGCGATCGTGATGAAGGCCGCTGGCGAAAACCCGTCTGACGTAAAGTACATTCCTTACGATGCGGGCGGCGAAGCCATGGCAGCCCTGCTGTCCGGCGAGATTGCAGCACTTAGCACCGGTTTCTCTGAAGCGATTGCACTTGCCGATGCTGGCGAGGTCAAGATCGTAGGCATCACCGCACCAGAGCGCGTCGCGAGCTATGCAGATGCACCCACGATGATGGAACAAGGCATCGATGCCGAGTTCGTCAACTGGCGCGGTTTCTTTGCAGCACCGGGTCTGCCTGCAGACAAGCTGGCAGCATATCAGGACGCGATTGCCAAGATGTACGACACCGAAGAGTGGGAAACTGTCCGTGCTCAGAACGGTTGGGTTAACATCTACAACAACGGTGACGATTTCCTTGGCTTCCTCGAGAACCAAGAGCAGGTCATCGGTGATCTGATGCGCGAACTGGGTTTCCTCTAAACGAGGGGTCCACACGTCCGGCAGGCCAAGCGCTTGCCGGACATTTCTGTTTCGGCTGAGAAAGCCGCGCTCGGGGGGAGACGACAATGGCGTTAGATCGCTGGATTGCACTGATTATTCTGATGATGTGCACAGGCTATGCCTACACCGCATTCTTTATGATGGACGATATGCTTGCGCCATTCATGCGCCGCGATCCGATCTGGCCATCGACCTTCCCCAAAGTTCTGTCTGTCATGGGCATTATCGCGGCACTGCTAATTATCCTGGGTTTTGAAAAAGGCGACGGGCAGATCAAAGCAGGCGAAATCAACTACCGCCGCTTGCAGGACTACAAGCTGGGGCAAGCGATTGTCCTCTTGGCCCTGATGGTCGCATACGCATTGCTGCTGCGTCCGCTGGGTTTTCTTGGATCAACCGTCGGTTTTCTGGTCATCGGATCGGTTCTGTTGGGCGAACGCCGCCTGCACATCCTGATCCCTGTCGCACTGATTGCTGCCTTTAGCATTTGGTATCTGGTCCAAGAGGTGTTGGGTATCTTCCTGCGCCCATGGCCATTCTTCTTGGGGGTTTGATCGATGCTTGAAGGACTGATGATCGGCCTTGCAACGGCCTTTTCTGTTACAAACATCCTGATGGTGATCGGTGGCTGCCTGATCGGCACATTCATCGGCATGCTGCCCGGACTTGGGCCCATGTCGATCATTGCGATCATGATCCCGGTTGCGATCTCGATTGGTGATCCGTCCGCAGCGCTCATCCTGCTGGCTGGCGTATATTATGGGGCGATCTTTGGCGGTTCGACCTCGTCTATTCTGATCAACGCACCCGGTGTCGCATCAACAGTTGCATCCAGTTTTGATGGTTATCCATTGGCCCGTCAGGGCAAAGCGGGCAAAGCCCTGACTGTTGCCGCGATTTCGTCATTTGCTGGCGGTACAATCGGCGCGATCCTGTTGATGATCTTCGCCCCAGCCCTGTCTACGGTTGCGTTGCTGTTCGGATCACCCGAATACTTTGCGCTGATGGTTGTGGGTCTCTCGGCGATTGCGGCATTTGCTGGCACAGGCCAAGTCACCAAAGCATTGTTGATGACGTTTGTCGGGCTAATGCTGGCCACGATTGGTGAAGGCGTGTTGTTCAACATGCCGCGCTTTACCTTTGGGATCATGGATTTGCAGTCTGGCCTAGGGTTTATCACGCTGGCCATGGCAATGTTTGCACTGCCAGAGGCGCTTTACCTCGTACTTGATCCGGGTCGTTCAAAAACCGAGGACGGTAACAACGAAATCAAGGACCTGCGCATCACCCGATCAGAAGCCCGCCAGATTGCGCCCGTCATTGGCCGGCAATCGGTGCAAGGGTTCCTGATCGGCGTCCTGCCCGGTGCGGGTGCGACGATCGCGTCCTTCCTTGGCTATGCGGTCGAACGCAATATCGCGACCAAAGACGAGCAAGAGCAGTTCGGCAAAGGCAGTCTGAAAGGTCTTGCAGCACCCGAAAGCGCCAATAACGCCGCCTGTACAGGCTCATTTGTGCCCCTGCTGACGCTCGGCATTCCCGGTTCCGGAACCACGGCGATCCTGCTCGGCGCACTTATCGCGCTTAACGTTCAGCCCGGTCCCCGCCTGATGATCGACGAACCGCAAATCTTTTGGGCTGTCATCATCTCGATGTATTTGGGCAATCTGGTTCTGCTGATCCTGAACCTGCCGCTGATCCCGTATATTGCCAAGGTATTGTTGGTGCCGCGCACTTTCCTGATCCCGTTCATTTTGTTCTTTACGATGATGGGTGCCTACATCGGCCAGAATAACGCAACCGAGCTGTTGCTGCTTGTCGGGCTTGGCGTGGCCGCGACGATCTTGCGGTTTGCGGATTATCCGCTGGCGCCGCTGCTGATCGGTTTCATCCTTGGGCCTATGTTGGAAAACAACTTTTCGCGGTCCATGAACCTTTATGACGGTATTGGTTTTGTGGTCGAACGCCCGCTGACCTTGGCCCTTCTGGTTCTCGCGGCGATCCTGATCATCCTGCCCAGCTACCGCGCCCGTCGTGCGCGCCTGCG
>CBDTYC010000277.1:0-3985 GCA_965364495.1 uncultured Yoonia sp.
CCAAGTCTGGTCATAAGTTGTCATTGGTCGTTCCTTTCAATGGCGGGGCCACCACATTGGATGGGCTTAATTATGGGCGTCGTGTTGTCTACTGCTGAAAGCTGGATTCAATCACGTTGCATTCGTATTTCGGGCTGTTCGAAAAGAACCCGGGTTCGCCAGGGTAGATGAATTCTACTGGCGACATGTCCATGATGTCGTCCGGTGTGGCATCATCCCAACCGATCCCGAAAAAGAACATGCGGTGCTTTTCGCTTACAAACTGGCGACCAGAGCCTGCTTCGATTTCGTTCCCTTCACCATCAAGGGTGCGGCCCTGAAATTCGGTGTTCAGCAACGTCTCTCCGTCGATCACGGTTGTCTCACCTGTCAGCATGTCAAAGCCGACGTTGCGTTCAATGCCGCCGTCGGTTTCAAGGCTGAAGTCCCATGTATCAAGCTGGTTTTCGAAAAGTTCGGTCAAAGATGCAGGGTCTTCCGCGGGCGTGACCAAAGTTTCGTTGCCCGTGATCTTGTAGGCTTCGAGCCACTGAAACTCGGCGTCGACTTTTTGGATGCTGAACACACCCGCTTGGGTCAAAAGCGCGATCCACTGGTCGCCTTTATCATCAGCGTCACACTGCCAAACGTTGATCAAAACACAGCTTTTGTGTTGCACGGTCAATGTCGCTTCGCAGCCTTCCGGTGCTGCAAAGCTTTGCTGGGCTGCGACAGGCGTCGCAATCGCAAGTGCGGCCATGACTGTCAGTAGCTTGATCATATCGGAACCTTTCAGGTCAGATTACTATTCCGCAGCAACATCCGCAGCTTGACCCAAGTAGTCCAGCATTGCGGTCGCGCAGTCACGCCCGTCACGGATCGCCCAGACAACAAGCGACGCGCCGCGCACGATGTCACCCGCTGCAAACACACCATCAAGGCTGGTTGCACCGCTGCCGAAATCCGCCTTGATCGTGCCCCAACGGGTCACTTCCAGACCTTCGACGCCCCAAAGCTTTGGCAGATCCTCTGGTTCAAAGCCCAGCGCCTTGATGACGATATCTGCGCCTTCAACGTAGTCTGCACCTTCAATCAGCTCGGGTGCCTGACGGCCTGTCGCATCGGGTGCGCCAAGACGCATCTTTTGCACCTTTACCCCCGTTACGGGATCACCCTCGAAACCGTTGGGTGCGGATAGCCAGACAAACTCGACGCCTTCTTCTTCGGCATTTTGTACTTCGCGCTGGGAACCGGGCATGTTGGCTTTGTCGCGGCGGTATAGACATTTCACGCTTTCAGCACCTTGGCGGATCGCTGTACGCACACAGTCCATTGCCGTGTCGCCACCGCCGATTACCACGATGCGCTTGCCCATCGCATTCAATTCGCCACTGTCGAATTCCGGCACATCGTCGCCAAAGCTTTTGCGGTTGCTTGCGGTCAGATAATCAATCGCGTCTACGATACCCTCGGCTGCTGCATCGGGCAGATCGCGGGTCTTGTAGACACCCGTCGCAATCAATACGGCATCATGCTTGCCACGAATGGCATCGAACGACAGGTCTTCGCCGACATTGCAGTTTAGAACGAATTGCACGCCGCCTTCTTCGAGCTGCGCCATACGCTGCATGACGATATCTTTTTCCAGCTTGAAGCCGGGAATTCCGTAGGTCAGCAAACCGCCACCGCGATCATAGCGGTCATAAACCGTGACCTGTACTCCTTGACGGCGCAGCATGTCAGCAGCTGCCAATCCGCCTGGACCCGCGCCGATAATGCCAACACTTTCGCTGCGTTCGGCGTGCGGGCGGATCGGTTTGACCCAGCCCTGTTCGAACGCGGTATCCGTGATGTATTTCTCGACCGACCCGATGGTGACAGTCCCATGACCGGACTGTTCAATTACACAGTTGCCTTCGCACAGGCGGTCCTGCGGGCAGATACGACCACAAATTTCGGGGAACGTGTTGGTCGCTTGGCTGATCTCATAGGCTTCTTCCAGACGGCCTTCGGCGGTCAGGCGCAGCCAGTCGGGGATATTGTTGTGCAGCGGACAATGGGTCTGGCAATAGGGTACACCACACTGACTACAGCGGCTGGCCTGCTCGGCGGCCTTGTCGCGGGCGTATTCTGCATAGATCTCGCCAAAGTCCTGCTTGCGCAGATTTGGTGGGCGCTTTTCGGGCATGTCCCGATCAACCTGCGTGAACTTCAACATCTTTTGGCCAGCCATGCGCCATCCTCCCAAATTCAGAGCGAGCCGCTTTCTAAAACACATGTTTTGAAATGAAAAGGCAGCACTACTGACCTATATGTCAAAAAAATCACCCGCAGGGAAGGCCGTATGGTGAAAATCCGCGCAAATTAGGTCCGGTTTGCGACCTATATCAATGCTTCCCCCTATTTCCTAGATGTTTAGGTTGACGTAAACGAATCAAAGACCGGACCTATGACCACATTCAACCTCCTACTTATTGCCTTGATCCAAGGCGTAACCGAGTTTCTTCCCGTATCGTCGTCGGGGCACCTTATCTTGTTGCCTTCGCTTTCGGGGTTGGCCGACCAAGGGCAGGTCATCGACGTCGCGGCACACCTTGGCACGTTGTCGGCAGTGATTTTGTATTTCTGGTCTGACGTCCGGCTGGCGCTTGGCGGAACACTTCGGCTGTTGCAGGGCAAGGTCGATACGAAAGGCGCGTTTCTGGCGCTATGCCTGCTGGTCGCAACACTTCCGGTTATTATTGTAGGGTTGGTCCTGAAAGTGACAGGTCTGTCAGATGCGATGCGCGGAATCGCGGTGATCGGATGGGCCATGATCATATTCGGGATTGTGCTTTATTGGGCCGACCAGAAAGGTCCGAACGAACGCACGGCGGAAACCTGGACACTAAAACACGCTGTCAACATGGGCATGTGGCAAGCACTGGCCCTAATACCCGGAACATCGCGGTCTGGCATTACGATAACAGCAGGACGCATGTTGGGCTATACGCGGACGGATGCAGCACGGCTGTCGATGCTGATGTCGATCCCGACCATTATCGCGTCGGCGACATTGCTGGGGCTTGATGTCATCGGCACAGCAGACCCAAGCGCACTTCGCGACATTGGCATCGTCATCGGGATGTCATTTATCGCAGCACTTTGCGCACTTGCGTTGATGATGCGTCTGCTTCGGTCGGTCAGCTACACGCCCTACGTGATTTACCGGATCGGACTTGGCATTGTCCTGCTGTGGATTGCCTACACTTAGGTCTTCAGGTTCTTCGCTGACTCTTTGATCGCGTCATACTGGCCGGACGGACGGAAGCGCCACAGATAATCAGGCAGAACAGCCTTCATCGCGGTGGGGCGCACGCCAAGAGCGGCAAAACCCTGCGCATCATCCGATACGACATTATCAATCGCCAGATTGATAACTTGGTCCTTGGTGACAGGCCCTTTGACCAACCCAAGTGACAGCGCACGGCCAATCCCGAACGCGGACGCCATGATGCGCGCTACCCAGAACGGAATGTTGATGATCAAACGACGACGGCGGATAACACCCAGCATCAACTGCATCAACTCGCGGAAGCTATGCACATCAGGACCACCCAGTTCGTAAACACCTGCGGGAACCTTACCCACAACAGCATTGGCAGCGACTGCGGCCACGTCATCGACATAGACAGGCTGGAACTTCGTGTCTGCGCCAATCACCGGCAGGATCGGGCCAAAACGGCTCATGCTTGCGAAGCGGTTAAAGAATTCATCCTCGGCGCCAAAGACTATCGACGGACGCAGGATGATGGCGTCAGGCATATGCTCTAGACCGCCTGCCTCACCTTCCGCTTTGGTGCGGGCATAGGCGCTTTCAGACTCGGCCTGCGCGCCAATCGCAGAGATATGTATCCTGCGGGCACTGCCCTGTTCGGCAGCAATCCGCGCGATACGGGCCGCACCCTCGGCCTGCACGGCAGAGAATGTGTTCTTGCCCGTCTCGTCAAGCACACCGACGCAGTTC